>NZ_SMLC01000079.1 GCF_004349245.1 Actinomadura sp. 6K520
GTTGCGGGGCTGCTGCTGGCGGTGCGCAACGGTGGGAGGCGGGCGCGGTGAGCCGGGGGCCGCGGATGACGATGCAGACCCAGATGGTGCTGCGCCAGGCGCTGCTGGAGCCGGGCCGCGAGTGGTACGGGCTGGAGATGGTGCAGGCGACCGAACTGCCCACCGGGACGGTGTACCCGATCATCACCCGGCTGGAGCAGGCCGGGTGGATCAGCTCCCGCTGGGAGGACCCCGACGAGCAGCGCGACGCCGACGCCCTCGGCCGTCCCCGTCGCCGCTACTACCAGCTCACCCAGGACGGTGCCGAGAACGCCCGGCTCGCCCTGGCCAAGGCCCACGCCAGCCGTGCCACCGCCCCCAAGCCCTGGGACGCCCTGCGTCCGCACGCCCCCGGAGCCAGCTCATGACCCGTCCCGCATCCCCCGCTCACCTCGGCTACGGCTCCTGCCCGTCGTGCGGTCATCCGGACCGTTTCCGCGACCAGCTCTGCGTCGCCTGCGGGACCGACCTGGACGAGGCACGCGCCCAACGCGACGCGCTGCAGGCCGCGTACACCTACCTCGCCACCCACGTGTGCCCCGCCGCGATCGCCACGCACCACGCAGCACGCGCTGCGGATGCGGTGGATGCGGCGGATGCGGCGGCGCGCGCTGCGGACGCGGCGGACGCGTTGGGCGCGTCGGAGGATGCGGCGGGCGTGGTGGGCGCGTCGAGTTACGCGGCGGACGCGGTGCGGGCGGCGGCGGACGCGGTGGACGCGGTGCGGGCGGCGGTGCACGCGGACGCGGCGGGCGTGGTGTACGCGGCGGACGCGGCGGACGCGGTGGACGCGGTGCGGGCGGCGGTGCACGCGGACGCGGCGGACGTGGTGTACGCGGCGGGCGCGGCGGGCGCGGTGCGGACGGCGGCAGATGCGGCGGTGCAGGCTCTGCTAGAGGCCGAGCGGATCTTAAGCGCGCTGGCTGGCGACCGGCCACAGCTTGGCGCGAGGACCGGTGCGGCGCGGCCACCGGGAGCGGTGACGCGGCGGCTGCTGGCCGCTGGATGCACGCTGCTGCCCGCCGGCGACCGGGCCCGCTACAGCGAGGAATGGCTGAGCCTGCTCACTGAGCTGCCCACCCGCCGGGCGCGGGCCGCGCACGTACGGTCCATCCTGTACGGCACACCCCGCCAAGCCTGGACACTGCGCCGCCCCCTCAAACACACCCCACCCGCATGACTCACGCCTCATCGAGAAATCTGGGCCGGAGCGAGAACGGGCGCGAGGAGCGAGGACGACCGGCACCCTGCTGAATTTGACTGTGTCGTATTCAGCTTGTGAACCCATCTCCTTCGGGGCGCGGAGGAGCGGTCTCCGGCAGGTTCCCGATACCGAGGTTCCTGTCGGGCTGCCTGGAGGAGTCCAGTTCTGACGCAGAGGTAGCCATGATCGGAGATGTCTGCGGCCCTGCGTGCATGACCACTCAGGGACTCAGCGGCGATTCTCACAGGTTCGTCTGCGATGAGCTGGACTTCGACACAGAGGACCGGTGCCCTGTCGTATTCAACCGTGTCGTATTCGGTCGGCGGGTCGGGTGTCGTCTTCTTTCCCGCGGCCGACGGTGGATTGTGGCGTGTTGGTCGCGGTCGGGCGGGGCCTGGTTAGTGCCACCAGTCGCGGTCGGGAAGTTCGAGCCACATGTCGAATGGGCCGGTGATCGACCGTGTGTCGGTCGGTCGCAGCCCTGCATAGGCGAAGCAGAACGCCACGGCCTTGTGGAGGTAGAGGTAGGCGAGAAGGACCTCATCGGCCGTGTGGTTGGCACCGGCCCATCCTCCGGGATGCAGGTCCCACCCTTCCAAGACGCCGTCTCGGCCGATGCTTCCCTGGTTTCCGCTCTTGGGGTTGGCGTACATGGCGTAGCACACCGTTCCTGCCGAAAGGGCCTTGGTCATGCCGGGCATCGATGCCCCGTAGGCCCACGGTTGGACGATGACGCACCCACCCGGCACGTCGGTCGCACCGACGATGGACTTATCGGCGTCATCGAAGAGGCCGTCCTCCTCGTCCTGCGTCGGTGCTTGGACGATCGGGGCCTGCAGACGCCGGGCGGCCTCGGCCGCGGTGATGCCAGCGACACAGGCCAGGCTGGAACCGTCGTGATCGAGGTCGCCCAATGCCTGGATCAGGCGGGGGGCTTCTGCGGCCGCTGCAGCTTCGGCGGCCGAAAGTTCGGCGCGGGCCGGTGCGAACAGGTCCGGGTGCGGGCCGGCCAGGGAGAGCCGACCGGGAGACCAACCGGCCATCACGGGACGCCACGGGGCGGCACCGGCTTCGACCAGAGCGCGGGCGTTGTCGGGACGGTTCTCGAAAACGGCCCTCCACAGGGCGCTCTGGCCCAGGTGTTGGGCGTCCACGTCCCTGACGTGCCTGGCCAGCTCCGCGACAACCTCCTGCGTGCCGCTCTCCGCGGCGAAATCCAACGGGCGCTGGTATCCGAATATGACGACGTCCGGATCGGCACCCGCTTCGAGACGTGCACGGACTTGCGCGAGGTCGTCCCAACGGACGTTCGCCCATTCATTAGTGTCCATAGGCCGCCGATTGTGGCGCAGAGGTCCGACATCCTGCGCTGGACCGGCAGCCTGTCGTATTCGAGTGTGTCGTGTTCGGGTTGGCGTGCCGCGGGGCGTCGTCGCTGGGCGGTCGGCGGTGGGGTCCGCGTCGGTCGAAGCCGGGAACGCGGGCGCTGCGGGGGGTAGAGCTATTCCTCAGCGGGGTGTGAGGGGCGGCGCAGGCCTTTGCCGCACAGGTCAGTTTGTTTGAGCACGTGGAGCGGCAGGTAGGGCGCTGACCAGATCTGGAAGAGATAGACCTCTTGTGAACGCGGGTCGCATCCGTCGTATGCGGTGTCGCGGCCGCGAGCGTGTGCGCGGACCCGGTAAAGCCCTGGTCCTGCAGGAGTGAGTACCGGCAGGTCCGGCGGATCTTCCGTGAGACAGCGCACCATGAGTGCGCCTTCCTCCACCTGCATGCTGGCCTCGGCGACTTCCTCCCAGTCCGCATCGTCCAAGGGCGGCTCGTGGTCGTGGATCTCGATGTGCACCGCGACGTTGCCGTTGGCGATTCCGGTGTGCACGATGACCGCTTCACCGGTGGGAGAGATGAGCTGTCCGGCCTCCTCGGGCACGAAATCCTGGTGCTCCGGCTCCATGAGGAAGAACTGGTGGTAATCGATGCGGGTCCACGCCGGACCGTGGCGGGTGATCAAGGCCATCTAGCTGTCCCTTCGCGGGTGGTCGGGTAGCGGTTCCAGGTTCCGCCGGCGGCGGTGCGGTGCTTGGTGGCGGTGTTGTGGTGGTAGCCGAGTGCTTGGGCGACGACGGGCGCGGGGGCTTGGAGGACGAGCTGCTGGAAGGCGGCGGTGCGGGTCTGAGTGGTCGGTAGTCCGAGTGCGCGTAGCTGCTGCAGGAAGGCGCCCGGGGAGAGCGGTTGTCCGGCGCGGCCGCCGGGGAACAGCCAGTCGCTGTCGGGGTTGGCGGCGGTGTTCATGTTGGCGCGGTCGGCGACGAGTGTGGTGAGCATCGTGGCGAACGGTTCAGGCACCGGGGTGGGTGGGTCGCCGAGCCGAAGCGACACCCGTCCGTGGTGTTGGAGGACGTCCCGGATCGTCAGTCGGGCGAGCCGGCTGACGGGTTGGGCATAGAGCAGCACGAGGCAGGCAGCGACGCGGGTTCGCAGGAGGATGTCCTCGTCGGTGAGGAAGCGTCTCAGCAGGGCCAGGCGGCGGTCCTGGCTGATCGGAGCGCGGTCGTTGCGGGCGGGGGCGGGCAGTTGCAGGCGCGGCATGTGGCGGCCGTCCATCGCCCAGTTGAGGAAGGCGTCGAGTCGCTTGGGATCGCGGTGTCGGGCGTGCCAGAGGTCGACGTCGGTCTGGGTGGTCTGGTCGAGGCGGCGGCCGCGGTCGTCGAGCCAGGTGAGGAAGACCGCGGCGATGTTGAAGCGTCCGGCGGCGGTATTGCGTGAGCCGCTGGTGAGCGGTTCGCGCGCGGCCTTGGCGCGGAGTTTGGGGAAGAGTCGCCAGGTGGTGAACTGGCGGAGGAGTTGGGCGTGCTCGGGGTCGTCGATCTGGGTGAGCCGCTGTCGATACCAGCGTTCGAACAGCATGATCTGACGGTCGATCCTGGGGAGCGCGCCGGCGTCCATGAGCAGGTCGCGCAGGTGTGCGGCGGTGCGCCAGCTCTCCAGCT
This sequence comes from Actinomadura sp. 6K520, assembly GCF_004349245.1. GTDB lineage: Bacteria > Actinomycetota > Actinomycetes > Streptosporangiales > Streptosporangiaceae > Spirillospora. The sequence continues at coordinate 4,231 of NZ_SMLC01000079.1, forward strand.
CGTGCAGGCCCTCGTGGGTGAGCGGGATCGTGCCGTCGGCCAGGCCGCGCAGATACTCCGGGACGCGCGGGTTGTTGCGGATCCAGACCAGGCCGCGGACGGGGTTGGGCATGGTGACCAGGTTGAGCCAGAGCCGGGTGAGCTTGGGGTGCGGGAGGCCGCTGCCGTCGTCGAGGAGCTCGCGGACGACCTCGTCGAGTTCGTGGCGGTCGTAGGTCCACTGGAGCGCGTGCTGGCGCTCCCATTCCAGGAAGGCGTCGTCGCTGGCGAGGGCTTGGGCGGAGGGCACTGCCAGCGACATGGCGAGCGCGTCCTCGTAGTCCAGGTCGCCGCCGGGCGCGGGCGGAGCCGGCGAGGGGGCGACGCTCATTTCTCGGGGCGGATCCGGGCTCGGGTGGGCCGCATGCCGGCCAGGTCGACGACCGGACCGCCGTCGCCGGTGGCGGTCTTGCGGACGACGTTCTCGGCGGTGGTGACGATCAGGTCGGCGGGGGTGAGGTCGAAGATGTCGCAGAGCGCGGCCAGCACCGGCAGCGACAGCCGCTCAGGGGTCCCGGTGACCAGGCGGTGGACCTGGGAGGACGACAGGTTGATACCGCGGTCGACCAGGTGCGGGATCAGGTCGTTGACGCGGAACATGCCGTGCTGGGCCATGATCTCGCGGAGCCGCCAGGTGTAGCCGACGTTGCGCTTCATCGCGTCCCTGCCTTTCCGGCCGCCCGGCCCGCCGAGGGAGCCAGGGCGGCGCTGATCGTCGCGTCCAAGGCGTTGCGCAGGGTGCGGACCCGGAAGTTCGAGGACACGCAGGTGTAGATCGACGTCGTTGACGCATGCTCGTGGCCGGCCTGCTGCTGGACGAAGAACGGGTCCCAGCCGTCTTCGATCAGGTGGGTGATGTAGGAGCGGCGCAGCGAGTGGAAGTCCAGGCCGCCGGTCAGGCCGAGGGCGTCGCGGTAGGTGGCGAAGCGGTGGTCGATCGGCGCGAGGCTGAGGCGGTCGGAACGCTCGGTCGGCCAGAGCGCGGGGCTGTCGTCGCGGCCGAGCAGGGGCCGAACGTGGTCGGTCCACTCGACCAGGACGTCCACCGCCCAGTCGAAGACGGTGAGCACGCTGCGCGGCTTGGGCGGTGAGCCCTTGAGCGCCTTGCCGTAGCGGATGTAGCAGACGCCGTGCTCGCCGAACTCGGCCGCGTGTGCGTTGCGGCCGAAGTCGGCGACGTCCAGCATCCGGACCTCATTGCGGCGCAGCCCGTAGGCGTAGGCGACCTTGAACAGCGCGGCGTCGCGGAAGGCGGGCAGCCAGCCCTTGCGGCCGGCCCCGCGGATCCGGGCGACCTGCTCGTCGGCGTGGTCGAAGAACGCCTGCAGCTCGTCGCGGGTGAACGCGCGGCGGGTCGGGTCTCCCTCGGCGTCCTGGACGTGGACGGCGGCGTTCCACTCGTGCACCACCTGGACCGGGTGGGTGCCGAAGTGCAGCTCGCACTCGGCGGGCCAGCCGTAGGCCGGATCGGTGATGTAGGAGCAGAACAGCTTCACCGCGAGCTGGTAGCTGCGCAGCGTCGAGGCGCGCAGGTTCCGGACGGCGCGCAGGTCGGTCATCCAGTCGTCGACCATCTGCGGTGTCCAGTCCCACGGGAACGCGTCGGCGTGCTCGGTGAACGCGCGGACCATCCGTTGCCGCGACTCGACGGTGGAGAACGCCAGGCGGCGCGCGAGCTGCTGATTGCGCCAGCCGTCGAGCATCCCGGCGAAGGCTTGCTCGTCGGGTCGCAGCAGCGCGATCCCGTCGACCAGGTGCAGCTTGGCCGAGCCCGGCGCAAGTCCGTCAGCGCCCACGGCACCCCTCCCGACGCCATCCCGTTGGATGCGAAAAAATCGCATCTGATGCGAACGGTAGTGAAGCACCCTGGCCAGGCGCGTGGGGCGGGTTTGGTGAACTCGATCAGCCGCGTACCCGCGGTTCCGCAGGCCCTACTAGATGATTGATTCCAAGGGATCGTCTGCGGACATGAAGCGAGGGTGTCCAAGATCGTTGTGTGACGAACAACCTGAACACCCTCGCGACCGCACTCTATGTGAAGATCGACGACTGGCTGAAGGCGTTCCCGGAGTTGGTGCCGTGGCGTCCCCGGGTGGGGATCGCACCCAAGCTCGGCGACGCCGAACTGGTGACGCTGGCGGTGATGTCGGTGCTGCTGGGCTTCACCTCCGAGCGGCGGTGGCTGCGTCATGCGCGCAGCGAGTTGTCGGGGATGTTCCCCTACCTGCCCGGGCAGCCGGGGTACAACAAGCGGCTGCGTGCCGCTTCGGGCCTGGTCGTACACATAATCCAGGTGCTGGGCCGGGACACCTCGCTGTGGAGTGATGATGTGTGGGTGGTCGATTCGACACCGGTGGAGTGCGGCCGGTCCCGGGAGACCGCGCGCCGTTCGCAACTGGCCGGCTGGGCCGAGTACGGATACTGCGCCTCGCATTCGAGGTTCTTCTGGGGGCTGCGGCTGCACCTGCTGTGCACGCTGGGCGGCCTGCCGGTCGCGTTCGCGTTGACCGGGGCCAAGGCCGACGAGCGCACCACCTTGCTGGACATGCTGGACACCGATCCCGATCTGGCCGCCCGCCACCCCGGGCAGACGATCATCGGTGACCGCCATTACTACGGCCGCGCATTCGAGCACGCCCTGGCCGAGGGCGACCTGCGCCTGCTGCGCCCAGCCCGCAAAGGCGAACCGCCACGGACGGCGACCCAGCTGTTCAAGCCGCTGCGACAGACCATCGAGTCGATCAACCAGACCTTCAAAGGCCAGTTGGACCTGGAACGACACGGCGGCCGGACCGAAGCCGGCGTCATCGTCCGGGTGGCCAGCCGGGTTCTGGCCCTCACCGCGGCGATCTGGCACAACGACACCACCGGCCAGCCGGTCGCCCGCTCCCTGACCGCCTACGATCACTGACCGCAACAACAGCCCTTGGAATCAATCATCTAGTTGGCGTACGCCAACTGTGTCGTGTTCGCACCTGATGCAATACGACACAGAATCCGTGCGGGTAGCAAGATGGGACCATGAGACTTCGGATCTTCACCGAGCCCCAGCAGGGGGCGAGTTACGAGACCCAGCTCGCGGTCGCCAAGGCGACGGAGGACCTCGGCTTCGACGCGTTCTTCCGCTCGGACCACTTCGTCAAGATGGGCGACGTCTCGGGCGAGCCCGGCCCGACCGACTCCTGGATCACCCTGGGCGCGATCGCCCGGGAGACCAGCCGCATCAGGCTCGGCACGCTGGTGACGGCCGCGACGTTCCGCCACCCGGGACCGCTGGCGATCGCCGTCGCGCAGGTGGACCAGATGAGCGGCGGACGGGTCGACCTCGGCATCGGGACGGGCTGGTTCGAGCAGGAGCACACCGCCTACGGCATTCCCTTCCCGAGCCTGGGGGAGCGGTTCGAGCGGCTGGAGGAGCAGGTCCGGATCCTCAACGGGCTGTGGAGGACGCCCGCCGGGGAGACGTTCGCGTTCAGCGGCGAGCACTACACGCTCGTCGAGTCGCCGGCGCTGCCCAAGCCCGCCCAGGCGGGCGGCCCGCCGATCATCCTCGGCGGGTTCGGCGCGAAGCGGACGCCGCGGCTGGCCGCCCGCTACGCCGACGAGTACAACGTCCCGTTCAAGCGGGTGGGGGAGACCGGCGAGGCGTTCGACCGGGTCCGCGCGGCGTGCGCCGACGCCGGGCGGGCCAGGCCGCCGGTCTGCTCCGCCGCGCAGGTCGTCTGCTGCGGCCGGGACGAGGCCGAGCTGCGGCGCCGCGCCGACGCCATCGGGCGGGACGTGCCGGAGCTGCGCGAGAACGGCCTCGCGGGCACGCCCGGCGAGCTGGTCGACAAGATCGGCCGGCTCGGCGAGCTCGGCGCCGAGCGCATCTACCTGCAGCTCCTCGACATGCACGACCTCGACCACCTGGAGCTGCTGGCCTCCGAGGTCCTCGCGAAGGTCTGACGCGGGTGCGGGCCCGCGGCGGTAACGTCCCGCCGCGGGCCGCCGCGCTCCGCCGCTAGGCGAACACGTGCTGGAACGCCGCGTGCCTGGGGGCGCCCTCGGCGGTGTCCCAGACCGCGAAGACGACGTGCTCGAAGCGGCCGGCGAACCGCCCGCCCGGACGCAGCTGCTCGGCGAACACCTCGGCCACCTCCGCCGGGTCGTTGCGGAAGACCCCGCAGCCCCAGGCGCCCAGGACCAGCCGCCCATGGCCGTTGGCCAGCGCGACGGCGAGGAGCTTGCGTGCGCGCAGGCTCAGCACGTCCGGTATGCGCGCCGCCTGCGCGGCGTCGCGGATCGCCCCGCGGTTGGGCGCGGGGGACGTCAGGAACGCGACCTCGTACGGCTCCTCCAGCAGCCGCCCCGCGTCGTCGCGGAACACCGGTACGTGCGGCGAGTAGATCATGTGGTCGCTGTAGAGGAGGTCGCGCTGGGCGCGGTGGAAGTCGTAGTACTCCCTGGCCGAGCGCAGCGACTCGTACAGGCCGGACGAGCGGGCCAGCCCTTCCTCCTGGGCGTGCGCACCGTTCAGGAACCCGCCGCCCGGGTTCTTCGCGGACGCGAAGTTGAGCGCGAACGGGACCGTTCCCGGTGCGCGGAGCCGGTGCGCCGCGGCGAGGGTGGTCTCGCCGGTGACCTCGATCCGCGTGTCCGTCCCTGGGGCGGCGGGGAGGCGCTCCAGGAGGTCGTCCAGCTCGTCCGGCCGGTACAGGACGGTGCCCTGCACGGCTCGCGCCAGGCTCTCGGCGATCGACACGGTGCGTCCGGAGGGCGCCGGGTAGTCGCCGCGTTCAAGGATGGCCACGGTCTCCTGCGCGGTCATCCGACGGGGATGTCTGCTCATATCGCTACAAAGTGTCTCGGCGCCTGGAATGGCGCCGCAAACCGTTTTCGTAATGATCCGCCGGAAAACGGATGGGGAGATCCGGCGCGGTCCGCCAGACTCGGGGGGTGCTACTGACGATCAACACCCGGATGAGCCGGGCGACGGACCTGGGGTTCCTCCTGCACAAGCACCCCGACCGGGTGCAGCGGTTCGAGCAGTCCTTCGGCACGGCGCACGTCTTCTACCCCGACGCGGACGACGGGCAGTGCACGGCGGCACTGCTGCTGGACGTCGATCCGGTCAAGCTCGTGCGCACGCGCGGAAGAGGCACCCCGGACTTCTCCCTCGGCCAGTACGTGAACGACCGCCCGTACGCGGCTTCGTCGCTGCTGGCGTCCGCGATGGCGAACGTGTTCCGCACTGCCATGCGCGGCCGATGTGACCCGCGCCCCGAACTGGCGGAGACACCGATCCCGCTGGAGATCGTCCTGCCGGCCCTTCCGTGCCGCGGCGGGGCCGCGCAGGCCGGGCGGTTCTTCGGGCCGCTGGGATGGGAGGTGTCGGCCGTGCCCGTCCCGCTCGATCCGGAGTTCGCCGAGTGGGGCGACTCCCGGTACGTGACGCTCACGCTCACCGGGACGCTGCGCCTTGCCGACGCGCTGAACCAGCTGTACGTGCTGCTGCCCGTCCTGGACGACGCCAAGCACTACTGGATGGCCCCCGACGAGGTGGACAAACTCATCCGGGCGGGGGAGGGCTGGCTGGCCTCCCACCCCGACCGCGCGGCCATCACCCGCCGCTACCTCGCCAACCGGCGCGGTCTGGTGCGCACCGCGCTGGGGCGCCTCGCCGACGCCGAGGACGCGACCGAGGAGGCCCTCGACCCCGCCGAGGTGGAGGAGGAGCCGCCGCCGGAGGCGGACGAGAAGTCCGTCTCGCTGGCCGAACACCGTCTCCAAGCGGTCGTGCAAGCGCTGCGCGACGAGAACGCCCGGCGCGTCATCGACCTTGGGTGCGGCTCCGGGAAACTGATCTCCCGGCTGGCGAAGGACGACTTCTTCAGTGAGATCTCCGGCGCCGACGTCTCGCACCGGGCGCTGAGCCACGCGTGGCGGCGGCTCGGCTGGGACAAGCGGCCGCGCCGCGAGAACGACCGTGTCACGGACGTCTTCCAGGGCGCGCTCACCTATGCCGACGCGCGGTTCCGCGGCTACGAGGCGGCCGTGCTGATGGAGGTCGTCGAGCACATCGACCCGCCGCGCCTCGGCGCGGTGGAGCGGGTCGTGTTCGGGCACGCCTCGCCCCGCGTGGTGGTGGTGACGACCCCGAACGCCGAGTACAACGTCCGGTACGAGGGGCTCGCGCACGGGGCGATGCGTCACCCCGACCACCGGTTCGAGTGGACGCGGGCCGAGTTCCGCGCGTGGGCCGACCGCGTCGCCGCCGCGCACGGCTACCGCGTCCGCCATGTTCCCGTCGGCGCCGGCGACCCCGAGGTCGGCGCGCCGACGCAGCTGGGGGTGTTCACCCGATGACCGAGATCCGCGTTCCCGACATGGGGCTCGTCGTGCTGGTCGGCGTGACCGGCTCGGGCAAGTCGCACTTCGCGCGCAGGCACTTCAAGCCCACGCAGGTGGTGTCCTCCGACTACTGCCGCGGTGTCGTGTCGGACGACGAGAACGACCAGTCCGCGACCGGGGACGCGTTCGACCTGCTGCACTACATCGTGGCCAAGCGGCTGCGGCGCGGCCTGCTCACCGTCGTCGACGCGACCAACGTGCAGAGCAAGGCGCGGCAGTCGCTGCTCCAGATCGCCAAGGACCACGACGTCCGGGCGGTCGCGATCGTGCTGGACGTCCCCGAGGGCGTCGCCGCGGAACGCAACGCCGCCCGCCCGGACCGGGACATGCCCGCCCACGTCATCCCGCGGCAGCGGCGCGAGCTGCGGCGCGGGATGCGGACGCTGGAGCGCGAGTTCCGCCGCGTCCACGTGCTGCGCGGCGTCGCGGAGATCGACGCCGCGACCGTCGCCTACGAGAAGGCGTGGAACGACCGGCGCGAGCTGACCGGCCCGTTCGACATCGTCGGCGACGTCCACGGCTGCCGCGCGGAGCTGGAGGACCTGCTCACCGGCCTCGGCTACGAGATCGAGCGGGACGCGGCGGGACGCGCCGCCGGGGCGAACCACCCCGGCGGGCGGACCGCGGTGTTCGTGGGGGACCTCGTCGACCGCGGACCCGACTCGCCGGGCGTGCTGCGCCTCGTCATGGGCATGGTCGCCGCCGGCGCCGCGCTCTGCGTCTCCGGCAACCACGAGGCGAAGCTCGTGCGCGCCCTCCGCGGACGCAAGGTGCGCCGCACGCACGGGCTCGCCGAGTCGATGGAGCAGCTCTCCGCCGAGGCGGAGGACTTCCGCGACGGCGCGCTGCGCTTCATGGACGGGCTGATCAGCCACTACGTCCTGGACGGCGGACGCCTCGTCGTGGCCCACGCCGGGCTGAAGGAGGCGTACCACGGTCGTGCGTCCGGACGGGTCCGGTCGTTCGCGCTCTATGGCGAGACCACAGGGGAGACCGACGAGTACGGGCTGCCCGTCCGGTACCCGTGGGCGCGTGACTACCGGGGCAAGGCCATGGTCGTGTACGGGCACACGCCCGTCCCAGAAGCGGAATGGGTCAACAACACGATCTGCCTGGACACCGGCGTGGTGTTCGGCGGGAAGCTGACCGCGCTGCGCTATCCCGAGCGGGAGTTGGTGTCCGTCCCCGCGCGGAAGGTCTGGTACGAGCCGGTGCGCCCGCTGGACGCCCCGGCCGGGGCCGGCATCAACCACCGGGAGAACGACGTCCTCAACATCGAGGACGTGCTCGGCAACCAGGGGGTCGAGACCCGGCTGATGGGCCGCGTCGCCGTCCGCGAGGAGAACGCGCTGGCCGCGCTGGAGGTGATGAGCCGCTTCGCCGTGGACCCGCGCTGGCTCGTCTACCTGCCGCCCACCATGGCGCCCGCCGCCACGTCGTCGCTGCCCGGATACCTGGAGCACCCGGCCGAGGCCCTCGCCGCGTACCGGGACAGCGGCGTCGTCCGAGTGGTGTGCGAGGAGAAGCACATGGGTTCGCGGGCCGTGGCCGTCGTGTGCCGCGACGCGTCGGTGGCCGCCCGCCGGTTCGGCGTGCCGGACGGGACGACCGGCGCCCTGTACACCCGCACGGGCCGCTCCTTCTTCCGCGACCCGTCCCGGACGGCGGAGGTGCTGGACCGGCTCCGCGCGGCGATCGGCGCCGCCGGCCTCTGGGACGAGCTGGACACCGGATGGCTCGTCATCGACGCCGAGCTGATGCCGTGGTCGGCCAAGGCCATGGACCTCATCCGCACGCAGTACGCGGCGACCGGCGCCGCGGCCCGCGCGGCCCTGCCGATGGCGTCCGGTGTCCTCGCGCGCGCGGACGGACGCGGCCTCGACCTCGGGGACCTCCGCGAGCGCATCGACCGGCGCGCCGCGAACGCGGCACGCTTCCGCGACGCCTACGCGCGGTACTGCTGGCCGGTGGACGGCCTGAACGGGCTGCGCCTCGCGCCGTTCCAGATCCTCGCGGGGGAGGGCCGCTCCTGGGCCGCCGAGCGCGACCACGGGTGGCACATGGCCGTGGCGGAGCGGCTGGCGGACAACGACCCGAGCGGGCTCGTGCGGCGGACGGCCTCGATGACCGCCGACCTGCACTCGGCCGAGTCCGAGGCCGCCGTCACCGGCTGGTGGGAGAAGCTCACCGCCGGCGGCGGCGAAGGCATGGTCGTCAAGCCGCTGGGCCCGCTCCCGGAGGACCGGCGGGTCCAGCCCGGCGTCAAGTGCCGCGGCCCGGAGTACCTGCGCATCATCTACGGCCCGGACTACGCCGAGCCCGCGAACCTCGAACGGCTGCGGGGCAGGTCGCTCGGCCGCAAGCGGTCGCTGGCGATGCGGGAGCACGCGCTCGGCGTCGAGGCGCTCGACCGGCTCACCGGCGGTGAACCCCTGTGGCGGGTCCACCAGGCCGTCTTCGCCGTCCTCGCGCTGGAATCCGAGCCCGTCGACCCGCGCCTCTGAGGACCCGGACCTCCGGAAGGACTCAACGCATACGGCCCGCCGCCTGGGGACTCCCGAGGGGGCGGGCCGCGCAGGGCCGTTGCCCGGCCGGCTCAGCGAAGCGGCTCAGAAAAGCGGCTCAGGTCGAGAAGAGCATGTGGAACACGCCCGGCTGACGGCGGTGGCCATGGTGCCCCCCGTGGTGATGGTGGTGCACCGCCGGAGTGGGGGCGCCCGCGCCCCATCCCGGTGCCGCGGCGGGCGGCGGCGCCGCCCGGTACTGCGACTCCATCTGGGCCAGGGCCTCGAGCTCGCCGTAGTCGAGGAAGATCCCCCGGCAGCTGTCACATTGTTCGATGTGGACGCCGCTGCGGGTGTAGGTCCGCATCACGCCACGACACTTTGGGCAGTGCATCGCCTTGTCATCCTTCCGGTATGGATCCCCAGGTAGAGGCTAAATGTAGGGCAGGTTTCGCGCCACGTCATGCCGTGTCCCCCGCCGCGGATATTCTCGCGCAGGCGTCGACCACCGCCTGCTCCGCTTCGTCGAGCGGCCGATCTTCCCTTCTGGCGGATATGACGCACGTGGCGGCTATCTGGATCGCAAGACTTCGCGCCGGTATGTCCAGATTCCCCCATGGATCGCCGCAGGCCGGCACGGCCGGGCCGCCCGCCGCCTGGTACGCGCCCAGGAAACGGCTCCAGTCCTCCGGCGGCAGGACGCCCGCGGAGTAGAGCGCCGCGGGCCGGGCCAGGTCCCAGGCGGGGTCGCCTCTGCCGAGGTCCTCGATGTCGATGAGCCGCCACCGCCCGTCCGCGGCGCGGACCATCTGGCCGAGATGCCAGTCCCCGTGGATGAGGCGTTCCGCCGTACCGGGCGGCTCCGCGCACTCCCCGCGTATCCAGGCGGGGAGGGTCGCGAACGCCCGGCGCACCGCGTCCTCGGCGGGCCCGTCGCCCAGCCGCGAGACCAGGCGCGCCACGCGGGCGGGACGTCCCCAGGACGGCGCGCCGGACGGAACCGCCGCCGAGTGAAGCACCGCCAGGAGGCGTGCCCCCGCCTCCCAGGGGAGGTCTCCCCGCGGGTCCACCGGCTCACCGAACGGGGAGACCGTGACCGTCCGGCCGTCCACGCTCAGCGGACGCCCCAGCGGCCCGATCACGACGCGCGGCAGGGTGCCCGCCAGCCGTATCCGCTCCAGGAAGCGCGGCCCGTGGTCGCGGTCGGCCTGGTGCGCCTTCACCACCACGTCCCCGACGCGGACCACCAGCACACCGTGCCGGTCGTACAGCGTCACCCCCTCCGCGGCCGCCCCCTCGGCGGGAGGCGGGGACGGTGCGGCGCCGGCCGCGCCGCGCCCGATCTCGACGAGCCGGGCGAACAGCTCCGGCTGGACGGTCTGGATGTGCACCCGCCCAGTAAACACCCGGCGCGGGCGGCGCCCGGCTACGTCGCCTGCGCGGAGGAGCCGAGGCTCTCGTCGCGGAGCCGCTGCCGGACGACCTTGCCGACGAGGCTGCGGGGCAGATCCGTGCGCGGGCGGAACTCGTCCGGCACCTTGTAGTGCGACAGGTAGCGCTTGCAGTGCCGCCGCAGCTCGTCCGCCGAGAACGGGTAGGCGGGGTGCTCCACCACGTACGCGATGATGCGCTCCCCGCGCCGGGGGTCCGGCACGCTGACGACGGCGCAGTCGTGGACGGCGGGATGGCGCCGCAGGACCTTCTCCACCTCGCTCGGGGAGACCGTGAACCCGCTGACCTTGATCATGTCGCGCAGGCGTTCCAGGATGGTGATGAAACCCTGCTCGTCCATCACGGCGATGTCACCCGTGCGCAGCCAGCCCTTCGAGAGGGCCTGCGCGGTCGCGAGCGGCGCGTTCCAGTAGCCGACGAACACCTGCGGCCCCCGCACGACGAGTTCACCGGGCTCGCCGGGCGGCAGGACCTTCGTCGGCTCCTCCGGGTCGACGATGACGACGTCGGTCATGGGCAGCGGCAGGCCGACGGTCAGGTTCCGGGCCCGGCCGTCCAGCGGGTTGCCGGCGACGGCCGGGGACGCCTCGGTGAGCCCGTAGCAGTTGATCAGCCCGCGGGCGCCCAGCCGGCCGAGCCGGTCGATGGTGCCCTGCCCCAGCCCCATCGCGCCCGAGATGTAGACGCGCAGGGACTGCAGGTCGGACGGCTGGAAGCGCGGGCTGTCCAGGACCTTCTCGTACAGGGTCGGGACGCCGGGGAAGATCGTCGGCCGGTACCTGCGGATCGCGGTGAGCACCCGGTCGCCGTCGTAGCGGGGGAGCAGCACCACCGCCCCGCCCGTCATCATCGGCGCGACGAGGCAGCTCATCAGCCCGAACGAGTGGAACAGCGGCAGCACCGCCAGCGTCACGTCCGCGCCGGGCCGTCCGCCGACGTCCCACGCGTGCTGCTGGCAGGCGTTGGCGATGAGGTTGCGGTGCGTCAGCATCGCGCCCTTGGGGCGCCCCTCCGTCCCGCCGGTGTACTGGATGGCCGCCAGGTGCCGGGACGGTTCGAGCGGCAGCTGGGTCACCCGCCGCCCGGGGGCCCGCTGCAGCTCCTTGAACGGGACGACGTGCGGGTCCGGGGGGACGTCCGCGGTGATGGCCGCGCGCCGCCGCTGCATCTGCACCAGCGGCAGCCGCAGCGCGATCTTCCGGGACGCGGGGAGGTAGTCGATCAGCGACGTCACCACGACGTGTTCGAGCGGCAGCCTGGACTCGACGGCCTTCACCGTCGCGTAGGAACGATCCAGCACGACGGCGACCCGCGCGCCGCAGTCCGCGAGCTGATGCAGCATCTCCTCCTCGGTGTACAGCGGGTTGTGCTGCACCACGATCGCGCCGCGGCGGAGGACGCCGAAGAACGCGATGACCTGCTGCGGGCAGTTCGGGAGGATCAGCGCGACCCGGTCGCCGGGCTGGACACCGAGCCGGTGGAGGCCGTCGGCGAACCTGTCCACGGCCTCGCGCAGGTCCCGGTAGCAGATCTCCCGGCCGAAGAAGATCAGCGCCGGCCGGCGCGGATACCGTTCCGCGGCATCGTCGAGCAGTTGCGTGACCGGGATGTCGGGGATGTGGAGATCGCCGGGCACACCGGGCTGATACGACCGCCGCCACGGAGCAGAACGTTGTGACGAGTGCCACATAGAATACGATTCAATCATCAATCGGGCGTCCGCGCCGCCGCTTCAAGATCTTTAGGTTCGCCCTGCCCCCGCGGCGTACCGCGGGGCCGGGGCGGGACCCGGGGCCCCGAACATACTGCATCGCCCCCGCCGGGCGAAGGCCCGTCCGCATCGTCAGGACGGCCGCGCCCCGCCGCGCGTCCAGCCCGCGGAGGCGGTGACCGTGCGGGAGCCGGGCACGGGCGGCTCGACGGGACGGCCGTCGAAGGCGGTCGACAGGACGATGTGCGAGTTCAGCTCGCCGTGCTCGCCGAGCCGTTCGAGCAGCCCCTCCAGATGCGGCATCGACGCCACCCGCACCTTCAGCATCGAGCACCAGTTGCCGCTGAGCTTGTGGACCTCGGTGACCTCCGGCAGGTCCTCGGCCTCGGTCGTCTTCAGCAGGCAGCGGCCGAGGGCGCAGCGCATCTGCACGAAGGCCGTCAGCGGCTGCCCCACCCGCGCCGGATCGATCCGCGCCCCGTAACCGGTGATCACACCGGACTCCTCCAGGCGGCGCACGCGCTCGGCGACGGCCGGGGCGGACAGGCTGACCCGCCGCGCCAGCCCGTTGAACGACAGGCGCCCGTCCCGCTGGAGTTCGCCGATGATCCGCCAGTCGGTCTCGTCGAGCTCTCGAACCATCTGAAAGGCCCTTCCCGTGGATTGCCTTTCAAGCTAGAGGTGAACGAGGAGGAATGCCAGGATTCGGCCATTCCTTTCGCTGATCATGGTTTCTAGCGTTAAGGCATGCTCCTCCCTCCGCAGCGGTCCCGTCCGATGGCCGCCCTCTGCTCGGGCACCGCCCTGATGAACGCGTCCATGGCCGTCACGAGCGCCACCGGGACCCTGGTCGCCGCCGACCGGCTCGGCGCCGGATGGGGAGGCGTCCCCGTCACCGCCGGCATCGTCGGGACCGGCCTGGGCGCCCTGCTCCTGACCCGGCTCATGAGCCGGACGAGCCGCCGCGGCACCTTCGTCCTCGGCTACGCGGCCGCGGCCGCGGGAGCCTGCCTCGCCGCCGTCGCCGTCGCGCGCGGCGACATCACCGGCCTGTGCCTCGGGATGCTGCTGCTGGGTCTCGGCAACGCCGCCGCCCAGCTGTCCCGCTACGCGGCGGCCGACCTGCACCCGGCGGGACGGCGCGGCTTCGCCATCGGGCTCGTGGTGTGGGCGGCGGCCGCCGGCGCGGTCGGCGGCCCGCTGCTGCTCGACCCGGCCGGCGCCGCCGCGGACGGTTTCGGCCTCCCGGCGCTCACCGGCCCCTTCCTGCTGGCCCTGGTCACCTGCGCCGCCGCGGCGGCCGCGATGACCGCCGCGCCGCGCGGCGGGTCGGTGCCGCGGATCGGGCCGCCGCCGCTGCGCGCGCTCGTCACCACGCCCGTCGCGCGTTCCGCGCTTGCGGCGATGGTGACGGCGCAGGTCGTCATGGTCGCCGTGATGACCGCCGCGCCGCTGGACATGCACATGCACGGGCACGGCCTGGGGGCCGTGGGGATGGCGCTCTCCGCGCACACCCTCGGCATGTTCGCCCTGTCCCCGGTGACCGGACGCCTGGCCGACCGGTTCGGCAGCCGCCCGGTGATCATCGCCGGCCTGCTGACGCTGGCCCTCTCCACGGCGCTCGCGGCGGTCGCCACGGGCGACCTCGGACGTCCCGTGGCGCTGTTCCTGCTCGGCTACGGGTGGAACCTGTGCTTCGTGGGCGGCAGCGGCCGCCTCGCGCGGGACCTGCCGGAGCCCGTGCGGCCGCATGTCGAGGGCGCGGTCGACGCCGCCGTCTGGACGATCGCCGCGGCGGCGAGCCTGCTGTCGACCGTCGTCCTGTCGGCCGGCGGCTACGCGGTCCTCGCCTGGGCGTCCTGCGCCCTCGCCCTGCTGAGCATGCCGAGCCAGCGCCGCCCCGATCCCGCGCCGTCCCCCGGGCGGATCTGACGGGCTCAGATGCGGCCCGTGCCCCGGCAGACGTTGCACGTCTCACCGGTCGCGGTGCTGGTGCCGGTCCCTTTGCAGCCGGGGCAGCCACGTGTCGCCGGCTTGTTGTGCTTGCCCACGTCCACCCCCCGGCCCATCCTAAAGGCTCGCCGGCTACCGGGCCGAAGCGGTTGAGTCGCAGTGGTTGAGTCCATTGGGCACCGCGCCCTCTACCCTGAGCACACTGATCAAGGAGGGACCGGCCATCGCTGCACACGGGAACACACCGGCCGCGAGGCCGCGCCGCCGCGCCGCGGGTGCTCGCCCCATGACCGCGCCGATGCCGCTGACGACCCCGGTCCGCCCGTACGACTGGGGATCGCGCACCGCGCTGCCCGAGCTGCTCGGCACCGAGCCGACCGGGCGTCCGCAGGCCGAGCTGTGGGCGGGCGCGCACCCGGCGGCGCCGTCGTCGGTGGACGGGACCCCGCTGAACGTGCTCATCGACGACGACCCGATCGGGATGCTGGGCGCGCCCTCGGTCAAGCGTTTCGGGCCGGCGCTGCCCTACCTGCTCAAGGTGCTGGCCGTCGAGAAACCCCTGTCCCTCCAGGTGCACCCGACGATGGCGCAGGCCGAGGCGGGATTCGCGGCCGAGGAGGAGCGCGGCATCCCCCTCGACCATTTCACCCGCGCCTACAAGGACCCTTACCACAAGCCGGAGATGGTCTGCGCCCTCACCGATTTCCACGGGCTCTGCGGCTTCCGCGACCCCGCCGGGACCGCCGCCCTCCTGGAAAGCCTCGGCGTACCCGAACTGCGTCGATGGATCGAAACGCTCCGCACCGAACCTCCAGGCGACGCCCTCCGCACCGTCCTCGCACAAATGCTGGACGAGGAGTCCCGCCCCATTCAGGCCGCGGTCGAACCGGCCTTGACCTCCGTCTACGCCGATATAGCCCGCGCCCACCCGGGCGATCCCGGCGTCCTCGCGGCCCTGCTGCTCAACCATGTCGAACTCGCGCCCGGCCAGGCGCTGTTCCTGGACGCCGGCGTCCCGCACTCCTATCTGCGCGGACTCGCGATCGAGGTCATGGCCAATTCCGACAACGTTCTGCGCTGCGGGCTCACCGGAAAGCACATCGACGTCCCGGAACTGATGCGCGTGGTGAGTTTCGTCCCGTCCGTGCCCACCAGGGTCGAACCCGCGGCCGGATTCCGGTACTGTCCCGATACGGAGGAATTCTCCCTTATCCGACATGACCTGACCGCCGACCCGGACGACCTGCCTCCCGGCCTTCCCCAGACACTTCTGTGCCTGGAGGGCGAAGCCCACCTCACGACAGACGACACCTTGACCCTCACCCGAGGCGAAGCCGCCTTCATTCCCGCCGGCGCCCCCGCCGTCCGTCTCACCGGAAGGGGCGTCCTCTACCGCGTGGTCCCCGCGATCCCATGACCGTCCTCGCCCTCGACATCGGCGGCACCAAGTTCGCCGTCGCCCGCGTCGCCGCCGATGGAACGTTCCTGGACCGCGCCGAGCACCCGGTCGGCCAGTCGCCGACCGCCACCCTGCGCGGCCTCGTCGCCGACTTCGCGGGTCCCGGCCTGACCGGTGTCGGCATCGGCTCGGCGGGCCCGATCGACGCGGCCGCCGGCACCGTCAGCCCGATCAACATCCCCCGCTGGCGCGAGTTCCCGCTGGTCGCGACGGTACGGCGCTTCGTCCCCGGCGTCCCCGTCTCCCTCGCGGGCGACGCCCAGTGCATGGCCCTCGGCGAATGGTGGCGCGGCGGCCGCACCTGCTCGTCCCTCCTCGGCATCGTCGTGTCGACCGGCGTCGGCGGCGGGCTCGTCATCGACGGCCGCCCCTGGACGGGCCGCACCGGCAACGCCGGCCACATCGGCCACGTCATCGTCGACCCCGGCGGCGAACCCTGCGTCTGCGGCGCCCGCGGCTGCCTGGAGACGATCGCCTCGGGCCCCGGCATGGTCCGCTGGGCCCTCGCGCAGGGCTGGACGCTCGCCATGGGCCGCCCGGACGCCAGGGCCCTCACCGCCGCCGCCCGCGACGGCGCGCGCATCCCCCTCGCCGCCTTCGGCCGGACCGCCGCCGCGCTCGCCACCGCGATCCTCAACACCGCCGCCGTCCTCGACGTCCGCGACGTCGTCATCGGCGGCGGCCTCTCCGCCGCCGGCGACCTCCTCCTCGACCCCCTCCGCGACACGATCGCCGAGCGCGCGGGCATGCCCTACCTCCGTGACCTGCAGGTCTCGGCCACCACCCTGCACCGCGACGCCGGCCTCCACGGCGCCGCCGCCCTCGCCCTCCTCGCCGCCGGCGAACCCCTCCGCGAACCCTTCTGACCGCCCCCCGGATCTCAGCCTCAACGCTTCCTTAAAGCGGGCATAAGTGGCGGGCCTCGGGGCGGATCGGGTGCGAAGTTCGTGTCGTGGCAATCGGGCCCGCCCGCCTCCAGGGGCGGCGGGCCGCTCGAAGGAAGGATTGCGGATGGGCAAGCACACCGGTTCGTTCGCCCCCGGCCTGCCGGGGGAGCGGATGCGCCCCGCGGTGGTCGCCCGGGCCTTCCAGACCCTGCCGCCCGTGCACCGCGAGATCCTCACCGAGACGGTCTTCCGGGAACGCTCGGTCAACGAGGCCGCGGCCTCGCTGGGGGTGCCGGTGGACGTGGTGAAAGTCCGCGTCTACCACGCGCTCCGCGCCCTGAACACGGCCCTGGCCGCCCCGCACCCGATGATGTGACGCCCGCGCCTCCGGAAAACGTGTTGCCGCGTGGGAAGCACCGCGGCATCATCGGTGTTCCCGATAACGAGACCGAAAGGGGAGGAAGATGCGCAGTCATCGAATGCACAGCCTTTCCGGTCTCGGGAGCCGCGCACGGACGTGACCCGCACGTTCGCCGACCGCCCGCAGACCGTGGGCGGTCTTTTTCGTTTTCCGGAGGGTTGGCCGAGTGGAAAGGCAGCGGCCCGCTAAGCCGTGGTCAGGGTCATCCCTGCGCGAGTTCGAATCTCGCACCCTCCGCGCCGAGTAGGGACGCTGGTGCGTCCGGCGGTCTCATAAGCCGCGGCAGGCAGGTTCGATTCCTGCACTCGGCACGTCGGAAGACACGTCTCCG
The DNA here is from genome assembly GCF_004349245.1 of Actinomadura sp. 6K520. Taxonomy (GTDB): domain Bacteria; phylum Actinomycetota; class Actinomycetes; order Streptosporangiales; family Streptosporangiaceae; genus Spirillospora. The sequence goes on from NZ_SMLC01000079.1 coordinate 21,381, forward strand.
TGGCGCAGTGGAGAGCGCGCCGGGTTGCGGACCCGGAGGTCGCAAGTTCGAATCTTGCCGGAGACACGGCCTTCGTGGTGTGGTGGCATGCACGCCAGGTTGTGGTCCTGGAGGTACTCGGTTCGATTCCGGTCGAAGGCCCTTGATCGACTCTGGCTTTTCGCCCGCTCCGTCGCCTACAGCGGGGCGTTGAATGTCCAGCCCTTGGCGAGAAGGTCGTCGGTCGCCGTGACCGCGGCGGCCAGGCGGTGCTCGTGGGGGCCCGTCACGATGATGTGGGGGAGGCCCCGTGCTTCGAGTTCCGCCTGGAAACGCCCCGACATCCACGACCGGATCGACTCCCCGTCACGCCAGCCGTCCTGCTCGAACGGGACGCCCTCCGGTGACGTGAGGATCCAGAGGTGGTGCGGGGTGCGCTCGTGCACGGCCTCCACCTCCGGCGCCGGGGTCCCGAGGTAGCGCTCGTGCCAGAGGGCGGTGGCGAACGCGTCGGTGTCGCAGACGAGGAGCGGGGAACCCGACCGTGCGGCGGCGTCCTCCAGCGCGGCGTGGTGCTCGGCGATCAGGGTGAAGTCGGCGGACTCCCATTTGAGGGCGTCCAGCCACAGCGAAGGGTCGCCGGCGGTGCGGCGGGCCGCGGCCAGCTTCTCCCCGGTGAACGTGCGCCCGTACTCCGGTACCCAGCGCGTCGCCGCCCAGACGCCGCCCCGCCCGGCGTAGTGCGCGGCGAGCGCCCGGGCCAGCGTGGTCGTCCCGGTCGACTCGGCGCCCACCACCACGACCCGCCGCGCCAGATGCGCCCGGACGGCCGGTGCCAGGAACTCCCAGTTCGCCGCCGGGTCGTCCCGCACGGCGGTGCCGCTGACCGGGAAGCGCTCCCGCGGCGGATCCACCGGCACGTGGACGGCGGAGAACCGCTCCGCCAGCTCCGGCCCGTACGCCTCGGAGCTGAACACCGCGTCCACCGGCGGGACGGGCACGCCGAGTCCCGAGCGCATAGCGAGGCCCGCCCGGAACGCGGCGACGTGCGCCGACCAGAGCTCGTCCGACCCGTAGTCGACGTCGGCGTCGTCCACCACCGGGATGATCTCCACGTGCGGCTGCCGGTGCGCCTCGCGCAGCCACGCCGTCCGCAGCGGGAGGGGGATGCTCTCGACGCTGGACGCGGCGACGACCACGCTCACCCGCGCGCACGCGGCCGCGGCGACGTCGATCAGGTGGTGGTGGCCGGCGTGCGGCGGGTAGAACTTGCCGATCACCAGCCCGTGCGCGTACGTCATGCGGCCGCCGCGGCGGGCTCGCCGGCCGTCCGGGCACGGAGATCGCGGCGCCAGGCGCGCAGCCCGAACACGCACAGCGTCAGGAAGACGACGTACAGGACGCCCGTCAGCTTCAGGTCCTTGTGGAAGTAGAGCGGGATGTACACGAGGTCCGCGGTGATCCACAGCCACCACGACTCCAGCAGCTTGCGCGACTGGCCATAGACGGCCATGAGCGAGATCGACGTCGTGAGGGCGTCCCAGAAGGCCACCGTGGAGTCCGTCCAGACCGACAGGGCCCAGGTCAGGAACGCGGTGGCGGCCGCGCCCGCCACGAGGAGGGCCGCCCACTCGTCGCGGCGCGTGCGCCTCACCGGGAGGTTGTCGCGGCCGTCCCCGCCGTACAGCCACATCCACCACCCGTAGAGCTGGAGGCCGATGTAGAAGACCTGCAGCCCGGAGTCGGCGTAGAGGCCGCCGTCCAGGAACACGAGGCCGAGCAGCATCACGTTGGCGATGCCGATCGGCCAGTTGAGGATGTTCTGCCGGACGACGAGCCACACGTTGACCGCGCCGGTCCCGAAGCCGAGCAGCTCAGCCCACGTGGTGGGCACCGCGCCCAGATGGAAGGCGGGGTCGAGCAGGGGACCCAGCGGAACGTTGACCGACATGTTCGCAATGATCACATCTCGTCAAAGAGACGACAAGGGGTTTACGGGGCCCGGCACAACCGGCGGCGTCGTGGTCGGCCACGCTCTGATCGGTCGCCGGCCGGATACGGCCATCCGTTCCGCACCGCCGACAGCCCCGCGCCTGCGGACGCGGTCGCATGGCGACGCCCGCGCGGCCCGTCAGCGGCGGCCGCCGAATTCCCACTCGTGGACCTCGATGCCGGCATAGGCGCCAGAGGTGAGGACGGTGCGCGCCTTGTCCGGGTCCGGTGCCCGGAGCAGGGCCGCCGTGCCCAGCCAGGCCGTGCCGTCGTCGGAGAGGAGCGGGCCGTACGCGATCAGCTCGTCCTCGTCGGCCGGGACGGTGAGGTCGGCGGGCCGTCCCGCGCCGAGGCCGAGCACCAGGTACCGGGCGCCGTCCGTCCGGCCGCCGGGGAAGTCCCACATCGTTCGGCCGAGGGCGTTGCGCCAGCGGCGCAGCATGACGTCCCGGTACGCCCCGGCCTGGTAGCAGGGCTCGTCGAAGGCGAACGCGCGGGCGGCGGCGGGGTCCGGCAGGTCGACGATGTGCACGCTGCCGGTGAGCGTGCCGCCGCCCGGCCCGAAGGTCGGGCCGCGGGCGATCAGCTGCGCCGCGTACCGGTCCATGTAGGACCAGTGCTCCTCCAGCAGTTCGTGGCGCAGTTCCCCGGAGCCGGGCCGGTCGCGGTGGTAGCAGAAGAACTCCATCCGGACATCCTTCACCAGCCCGGCCGGCCTCGCGGCGGAGGCCGGCCGGAAGCCTAGGCGACGATGAGCAGCGGGTTCTGCAGGAGGGCCGCCAGGCGGTCCAGGAACCGCGCGGCGGTCGCGCCGTCCGTGGCGCGGTGGTCGACCGACAGGGTCAGCGCCATGCGCTTGCCCGGGACGACCTGGCCGTCGCGGACGACCGGCTCGTCCCGGACGGCGCCCACCGCCAGGATCGCCGCCTCCGGCGGGTTGATCACCGCGGCGAACGAGTCGACGCCGAACATGCCCAGGTTGCTGACGCTGAACGTGCCGCCGCTCATCTCCTGCGCCGTGAGCTTCCCGTCGCGGGCCTTGCCGGCCAGCTCGCGGGTCTCCTGCCCGATCCGGGACACGCTCTTGCGGTCCGCGTCCCTGATGACGGGGACGAGCAGGCCGTCCTCGACGGCCACCGCGACGCCCACGTTCACCCTCCGGTGGAAGAGCAGGTCCTCCTCGGTGTAGGACACGTTCACGGCCGGGTGCTCGCCGAGGGCGGTCGCCGCGGCCTTCACGATCAGGTCGTTCACGCTGATCTTTGCCAGGGCGAGCGCCTCGTTGAGGGTGCCGCGGAAGGCGAGGAGCGGCTCGGCGTCGACCTCGCGGTTCAGGTAGAAGTGCGGGGCGTCGCGCTTGCTCTGCGTGAGGCGCTTGGCCGCGACCTTGCGGAAGCGGTTCAGCGGGACGGCCTCGACGTCGGAGTCCGCGGCCTGCGCCCGGACGGGCGGGGCCGACCGCGCGGGTTCGGCCGGCCGCGCGGGTTCGGCCGGCCGCGCGGGCGCGGGAGCCGGGGCACCGGCGCGGATCGCGGCCTCGATGTCGGCGCGGATGATCCGCCCGCCCGGCCCGGAGCCGTTCAGCGCCGCCAGGTCGATCCCGTGGTCGCGGGCCAGCCTGCGTGCCAGCGGCGACGACGGCGGGCGCGCCCCGGCGCCGGTGCGCCGGGGAGCCGCGGCGGGCGCCGGGTCCGGCTCGGCGGCGGGCTCGGCGGCGGGCTCGGGTGCCTGCGCGGTGGCCGGTTCCGGTTCCGGTTCGGCCTCGGGCTCGGCGGGAGCGGCGGGCGGCGCGCCGCCCGCCGGGGTGATCACGGCGATGGCGGAGCCGATCGGGGCGGACTCGCCCTCGGCCACGAGGATCTTGTCGAGGACGCCTGCCTCGTACGCCTCGAACTCCATGACCGCCTTGTCGGTCTCGATGTCGACGATGACGTCACCGACCGCGATCTCGTCCCCGGGCTGCTTCTGCCAGGAGCTGATGACGCCCTCTTCCATGGTGTCGGAGAGGCGGGGCATGAGGATCTCGGTCATGACGCGGGCTCCAGGGGTCGCGGCGGTGCGGGTGTCGTTCCCGGGGCGCGGCCGGTCGCGCGGAGCGTGTCGCGGACGGCGGCGAGCAGGGAGTCGGCGGATGGCAGCGCCGCCGACTCCAGGGACTTGGCGTAGGGGAGCGGCACCTCGGCCATCGCGACCCGGCGCACCGGGGCGTCCAGCCAGTCGAACGCGCCCTCCTGGATGGTGGCGGCGATCTCGGCGCCGATGCCGTAGGTGAGCCAGTCGTCCTCGGCGACCACGGCGGAGCCGGTCCGCCGGACGGACTCCACGATCGTCCGCCGGTCGAGGGGACGCAGGCTGCGCAGGTCCACGACCTCGGCGGACACGCCCTCCGCGGCGAGGGTCTCGGCCACCTCCGCGGCGACGCGGGCCATCCGGGAGTAGCCGATGATCGTGACGTCGCCGCCGGGCCGGGTCACGGCGGCGCGGCCGATCTCGGCGGGCTCGACCTCCTCGATCGCGGGCACCTCGCCCTTGGTGTTGTAGAGGGAGAGGTTCTCCAGGAACAGCACCGGGTCGTCGTCGCGGATCGCGGCCTTCAGCATCGCCGACGCCTCGGCGGGCGTGGACGGCGCGACGACCTTCAGACCGGGGATGAACGAGTAGAACAGCTCGACGTTCTGCGAGTGGGTGGCGCCGAGCTGCTGGCCGCCGCCGCCCGGGGTGCGGATCACCAGCGGGACGCTCGACTGCCCGCCGAACATGCCGTAGATCTTCGCGGCGTGGTTGACGATCTGGTCCAGCGCCAGCAGCGAGAAGTTGATCGTCATGATCTCCACGACGGGACGCAGGCCGAGCATCGCGGCGCCGATCGCGGTGCCGACGAAGCCCTCCTCGGCGATCGGGGTGTCCCGGACGCGGCGCTCCCCGAACTCGTCCAGCAGCCCCTCGGTGATCTTGTAGGAGCCCTCGAAGAGGCCGATCTCCTCGCCGATGAGGAACACGTCGTCGTCCCTGAGCATCTCGGCGCGGAGGGTGTCCCGGAGGGCCTGGCGGTAGGTCATCGTTGCCATGGACGCGCTCCTCAGGAACCGAATACGGGGTCGGCGGGGAGCCGGCGGAGCTCGCCCGGGACCGGGGTGGCGTAGGTGTAGTCGAACAGCGTCGACACGTCGGGCTCGGGGCTCGCGTCGGCGAACGCGGCCGCGGCGTCGATCTCGGCCCTGACCTCGGCGTCGAGGCGGTCGCGCTCGTCGAGGGAGAGGATCCCGGCCTCCTCCAGCTCCAGCGCCATGCGGGCCAGGGGGTCGGCGGCCTTGAGGGCCTCCTTCTCCTCCTTCGACCGGTAGCGGGCCGGGTCGACGACGGAGTGGCCCTTCAGCCGGGGGCTGGTGGTCTCCAGCAGGTAGGGCCTGCGCTCGGCGCGGGCGCGCTCGACGGCGGTGCGGGCGGCGTCCCGGACGGCGACCACGTCGGTGCCGTCCACGCGGGCGCTCTCCATCCGGTAGGCGGCACCGCGCCGGTGCAGCTCGGGCTCCGCGGACGACTTCTCCACGGTCGTGCCCATCCCCAGCCCGTTGTTGACGATGACGAAGACGACCGGGAGGTCCCACAGGGCCGCGATGTTCAGCGACTCGTGGAACGCGCCGATCGCGGCCGTCCCGTCGCCCATCTGGCACATGACGACGTCGTCGCCGCCCCGGTACGCCACGGCCAGGGCCGCGCCGGTGGCGAGGGGGACCTGCCCGCCGACGATGCCGTACCCGCCGAGCATCCGCGCCTCGGCGTCGAACAGGTGCATCGACCCGCCCCAGCCCTTGGACACGCCGTCGGAGCGGCCGTAGAGCTCGGCCATCACCCGCTCCGCGCCGATGCCCCGGGCGATCGCGTAACCGTGGTCGCGGTAGTTGGTGAACAGGTAGTCGGTGGGACGCAGCGCGGCCATCAGCCCGACGACCGTGGCCTCCTCACCGAGGTTCAGGTGGCAGTAGCCGCCGATCTTGGCCTCGGTGTAGGCGCGGGCGGCCCGCTCCTCGAACCGCCGGATCAGCAGCATCAGCCGGTAGTGGCCGACGAGCGTCTCGGCGTCCGCGGCGGGAGCGGCCGGCTTCGGCGACGCGGCCTTGGCCGACCTGGTGTTCCCGGGCGATGACGCGGTGTTCCGCGGCCGTGGGGCGCCGGGGGTCCCGCGGTTGCGGCCCGGAGCGGCCCTGCCGGCCGACTGGGAGGTCTCGGCCATCGGCGACCTTCTTTCCTCGGGGCGGGCGCCGTAGGATCGCGACGACGCTCACCGATCATCATTGATCTATGATCGATCATATTCTACCCGTCAAGGCCCACTTACCGACGCTCCGTCTAACATGGGGTTCCGTGAACGCGCCGATCCCCGCTCGACTGCTCCGCACCGGACTCGCCGGACAGATCCGGGAGTTCATCGTGGAGGGGATCAGCTCGGGCCGCTGGGAGCCGGGCGAACGCATCATCGAGCGGCGGATAGCCGCCGAACTCGGCGTCAGCCAGGGCCCCGTCCGGGAGGCGCTGCGCCAGCTGGAGGCGCAGCGGCTGATCGAGTCGCTGCCGAACCGCGGCGCCCGCGTCCGCGAGTTCACCGAGCGGGACCTCGCGGAGATATTCCCCGTCCGGGCCGGGCTGGAGCGCACGGCCGCCGAGCTGGCGCTGCCCCGCCTGTCGGACGGCTGCCTGGACGCGCTGGAGAAGCACAACCGCAGGCTCGGCGAGGCCGCGAAGGGCGGCGACCTGCACGAGCAGATGCGCCTCAGCATCGCGTTCCACCGCGAGATCGTGGAGAGCGCGGGCAACGGGCTGCTCGTCTCGGTATGGGAGAGCCTCGGCATCGAGCTGTGGACGACGCTGTCCCTGCGCCTGCACGACACCGAGATCTACTCCAAGTCGGCCGAGCACGCCGAGCTGATCGAGGCGTTCCGCCGCCGTGACCCGGAGGCGCCGCGGCTGCTGCACGACCACGTCATGAACTACGCGCCCTGATCCTTCCTTCTCCCGGCACGCCTTCCTGACGCGAGTTCCGCGAAACGGGAACCATGAGGCGGGGCCTGGGCGTTCCCCCTACAGGTCCCCTGGGTTCGCCCAGGATGCGGACCTTCCGGGTCGTGCGGCGCCTGGCGTGGGGGTGTCGGGCGCCGCAGACCCGGGCTCTCTTCCCTCCCGCCCGCGAAGCCGTTACCTTGTCGCCCGAGTGCGGCAGAGGTTCCCGAGGACGGCGTAGGCTGCGGATCATGGCCGAGATCGTCGCCCCGGGGGAGGTTCTGGGGGAGCGCTACCGCCTGGAGCGCCCGCTCGGCGCGGGCGGCATGGCGACCGTCTGGCGCGCGGAAGACCTCGTCCTCGACCGGGCCGTCGCGGTCAAGGTGCCCAAGGAGGGGTGGCCCGAGGAGTTCACGCGGCGGCTGCGCCTGGAGGCGAAGGCCGCCGCGGGCCTCACCCATCCGAACATCACCGGCGTCCACGACTACGGCGAGCACGAGCGGGTTCCGTACGTGGTCATGGAGCTGCTGGACGGTGAGACCCTGTCGGCGCGCCTGTCCCGGGGGCCGCTGCCCTGGCGCGAGGCGGCCGGGGTCTGCGCCGGTGTCGCGGACGCGCTCGCCGCCGCCCACGCCGCCGGGATCGTCCACCGCGACATCAAGCCCGCGAACGTGTACCTCACCCGGACCGGCGTGAAGGTCCTCGACTTCGGCATCGCCTTCACCGGCCCGTCCGCGGCCGGCGGCCCCCTCCTCGGAACACCCGCCTACGTCGCTCCCGAGTTGCCGGACGGCGCGTCCCCGACCCCGGCGGCGGACGTCTTCTCCCTCGGCGTCGTCCTCCGGGAGTGCCTGGGCGGCGCCCCGGCCGAGGACGCCCCCACCCTGCCGCCGGACGTCCCCGAGCAGGTCACCGCCCTGTGCCTGCGATGCCTGGACGCCGACCCGGCGGCCCGGCCCACCGCCCCCGAGGCGGCGCGCGTCCTCGCCGAGGCGTCCGGCGTGCGGCTCGCCGCGCTTCCGGCGCCGCGGCCCGCCGGCACGGGTGACGACCGCGAGGCGGGCGGCCCGCCACGTGCGGCGACGCGCGTCCTGGACGACCCTCTCCCGCCCGCCGGGGCGCCGGCACCGGCGGCGGGGGCTCCGGCGATGTGGGCTCCGGCGCGCAAGCCGCTGGTCATCGCCGGGGCGGCGACCGGGGTGATCGCGCTGACGGCGGTGCTGCTGGCGGCGCTGTCCCCGGACTCGCCCCGGAATCCGGCCGCGCCGCCCGCGGCGGCGAGCCCGTCGCCGACGCGATCGGCGGCGACCGCCTGCGCGGTCGCGTACCGGATCGACGGCACGTGGCCGCAGGGCTTCCAGGCCACGGTCCGGATCACGAACCTCGGTGCCGGCGAGATCGACGGCTGGGAGCTCGGCTTCGAGTTCCCCGACGGCCAGGCGATCACCCAGCTGTGGAACGGCAGCCGGGTCCAGAACGGCTCGTCGGTCACGGTCACGGCGGCGGACTGGAACCGCTCGATACCGCCGGACGGGTCGGCCGAGTTCGGGTTCCTCGGACGGCAGGGCGGCGCCAACGGCCGCCCGGCCCGCTTCACCCTCAACGGCGCGGAGTGCCGGGGCTGAGGCGCTCGACCTGGGAGCGCTCCCAGGTCGTTGTCGCAGCTCAGCGGGGCCGAATCCGAATCGGTGCGATGCGGACTATTGTGTCGCGGCCTGGCGAAGGCTTAGCATCCGGGGCAATCGAAGCGCTTCGACAGTGCGTCGATCCCCACCCCGGAGGTGACCATGATCAAGGCAGGCAGGAGCGCGGCGGTCCTCGCCGCCCTCGCCGCGGCGGCCCTGTCGCTGACCGCGTGCGGCGGTGACGACGGCGGCTCCGGCGGCAAGGAGCTGAAGCTCTGGCACTACGAGGCCCCCGACAGCGCCATGGGCAAGGCGTGGAGCGAGGCCGTCAAGGAGTTCGAGGCCACCCACCCCGGCGTGAAGGTCACGTTCGAGGAGAAGGGCTTCGAGCAGATCCAGAAGACCGCGCCGATGGTGCTGAACTCCAAGGACGCCCCCGACGTCATGGAGTACAACAAGGGCAACGCGACCGCCGGGATGCTGTCCAGGCAGGGACTGCTCACCGACCTCACCGCCGAGGTCGGAAAGCGGGGCTGGGACAAGCTGATCAGCCCGAACGTCCAGGTCACCGCCAAGTACGACGCCAAGGGCACGATGGGCGGCGACAAGTGGTACGGCGTCCCCAACTACGCCGAGTACCTGCAGATCTACTACAACAAGGACCTGTTCGAGAAGCACGGCGTCGAGATCCCGACGACGTTCGACCAGCTGGTCGCCGCCATGGACGCGTTCGTCGCGAAGGACGTCACGCCGTTCACCAACGCCGGTGCCGAGTACATGGCGCACCAGTTCGTCTACCAGCTGGCCCTCGGCAAGGCCGACCAGAACTGGGTGGACGCCTTCCAGCGCTACACCGGCAAGACGGACTTCTCCGACGCCGCCTGGACGCACGGGGCGAGCACGTTCGCCGACTGGGTGAAGAAGGGGTACGTCGCCAAGAACTCCGTCAGCCTCAAGGCGGAGGACGCGGGCGTCGCCTTCATGAAGGGCGAGTTCCCGATGATGTTCTCCGGGAGCTGGTGGTTCGGGCGCGTCGCCGCCGAGTCGGAGTTCGAGTGGGAGACCTCGGTCTGGCCCGGCGCCACGATGACGCTCGGCTCCGGCGGGAACCTCTGGGTCGTCCCCGAGGGGTCGGAGAACAAGGAGCTCGCCTACGACTTCATCGACATCACGATGAAGAAGAAGATCCAGAACACCCTCGGCAACGCGGGCGGCATCCCGGTGGCGGCGGACCCGGCCGCGATCACCGAGCCGAAGGCCAAGAAGCTGATCGGCGACTTCGACGGGCTCGCGGAGTCCGGCGGGCTCGCGTACTACCCGGACTGGCCGGTCGCCGGCTTCTACGACGTGTGGGTGTCGCAGACGCAGAAGCTGATGAACGGCACCGCCCCGTCCGAGGTTCTGGAGGGCGTGCAGAAGTCCTACGACAGCGGCCTGCCGAAGTGACGATGCGGGGCCGGAGCGGGGCGCGGGAGCGGTGGGGGTACGTGCCCTACCTGCTCCCGGGCCTGCTCCTCTTCACCGCCGTCATCGGCGTGCCGTTCCTGATGAACATCGGGACGAGCTTCACCGAGTGGACGGGCGTCGGGACCCCGAAATGGATCGGGCTCGGCAACTACCGGGAGCTGGTGCGGGACGAGCAGTTCTGGGCGTCGTTCGGGCACAACGCGCTGATCATCGTCGGGATGGCGATCGTCCCGACGGTGATCGGGCTGGTGCTCGCCTCGGTGCTGACCGACCTGATCGCCCGGCACTTCGGGGCGCGGACCGCGAGCGTCCTGCGCGCCTGCATCTACCTGCCGCAGGTGCTGCCGATCGTCATCGCGGGCGTGGTGTGGAGCTGGCTGCTGGCCCCCGAGGGCGGCGCGGTCAACGCGCTGCTGGACGCGGTGGGCCTCGGCTCGCTCGCGCACGACTGGCTCGGCGACCCGGCCACGGCGCTGTGGAGCGTCATCGCGGTGATGGTCTGGATCCAGATCGGCTTCCCGCTGGTGATCTTCATGTCGGGGCTGCAGCGGGTCGACCCGGCGCTGTACGAGGCGGCGGAGATCGACGGGGCCTCGTGGCCGCGGCGCTTCTGGCACATCACGATCCCGCAGATCCGGCCGGAGATCTTCGTCGTGCTGCTGTGGACGACGATCGCCGCCCTCAAGGCGTTCGCGCACATCTTCGTCCTGACGAAGGGCGGGCC
>NZ_SMLC01000007.1 GCF_004349245.1 Actinomadura sp. 6K520
CCCCCTAACCCCGTCGCAAACCCCCCGGCGATCTCGGTACCCTTGCACAACGGGTCGCTAGCTCAATTGGCAGAGCTCCGGACTTTTAATCCGTAGGCTGTGGGTTCGAGTCCCACGCGACCCACTCACCGCATCGCCTATGTGGCTTGCGGATACACGTCACGTGCACGCGGTGAGGGGCTACTCCTTCTCGTTCTGGGAGGACGTGGGGAGGACGGAGGGCCGGGCTTCCTGAGCTGGGATCTTCCTTGGAACCAGTGCTGCGGCGGCTTCTGCGGCTTGGCGGGCGACTTCGGGGAGGACGCTGGTGTAGGTGTCGGCGGTGATGGCGAGCGAGGAGTGCCGCAGCAGCGCCTGAACCAGCTTCATGTCCGCGCCACCGGCGAGCATCAACGTCGCGGCGCCATGGCGAAGATCGTGCAGGCGAATGGGTGGCAGTCCGGCACCGTAGGCGAGCCGGGCGAACGCATCGGTCACGTGGTCAGGGTGCAGCGCCGAACCGTCTTCCCGGGTGAACACTTTTCCTGATTCCTGCCACGCCTGGCCCCACTCGGTCCTGGCCTGTTCCTGCCGCCGACGATGGGCTTCGAGCACGGTGACGGTGCCGGAGTCGAGTGGGATCGTGTCGTCGCCGGCGTCGGTCTTGGGGTGGCCGTCCTCGATCTCCTGGTAGGTGATCTTCACGCGGTTCTGCCGGACGGCCAACGACGCCGCGGCCAAATCGAGGTCCGGCCATGCGAGCCCGCACGCCTCCCCGCGGCGCAGCCCCCGGAACGCCATCAGGTGAAACAGCGCGTACAAAGGGTGGTCTGCGGCGTGATCGAGGAAGGCTCCGATCTGTTCGGGTGTCCACACCATCACCCGCGAAGGGCGCGGTAGCGACACCCAGACCTTGAACGCATTGACCGTACGGCCACCGGCTCGTTCCCGCTCCGCCAGTTCCCGCTCAAGGCCGGTCTGCCACGCGGTGACGCGTTCGCTGGTCCACACCAGTGCCTTGGGCCGCTTGCCTGTTTGGAGCTTGGTCAACTTCGCCACGTTAACCGCGACCAGGCCTTGCCGTACCGCATCCGCCAGAGCCGACCGCAGCGTCGCGCGGATGCGCTGCATGGTCGCTGCCCCGACCGTCCGACGGTGAGGCGGAAGCCCGGCGAGTTCGGCGTGAGCGGCTCTGTGCGCGGCCTTGTCCCCAGAGCGCCATGCCTGCTGAGTCGCAGCAAGCAATCGCCGGCGTTCCCCAGCCGCCCACAGGATGCGCTTGTTGTCGGCGTCGATCGCGGCGAACATCTCGTTCAGATGCGCAACGCGTAGCTGGTCCAGTTCGATGTGGCCCAGGTGGGGTTTGAGGTAGTACTCGATGTGCTCGCCATAGGATTTGCGGGTACTGCGGCGCAGACCGCCGTTGCCGACCAGCCACTCGTCGAGGTAATGCCCGACGGTGTACCGCACGCCCGGATCCAAGCCGCGCAACGCCCGGCAACGGGCATCCTCCAGAGCGTTCTCAGCGTCCGCTTGCGAGCTGAACCCGCCCCGGCGGATCCGGCGGCGTTTGCCGCCCGGAGCGGCGTCGAGTTCCAGGTAGAAGTACCAGGTACCGTGCCGCGGATTCCAGGCGCCGTCCTCGTGACGCAGCTGCGGACAGCGGGAAGCGAGTTCCTTTCCGTCCGCACCACGGCATTTACACCTCTTGTACGTCGACCCCTTCATCGAAACCTGAGGCTATATTTCAAGTCGTGAGGCAGGCCAGCACCCTTGCGGCTGAAGGCTGCACACGACTCCGCGTGATTGCTCTTCGCAAGGTGTGCACTAACCCGTGGGTCTAAGAGGGTTGTTTGTTAGGGATTGCCCCGATGTGGGTTGCCGGGCTGGTGAGGGTTTCGTTGCCGCCTGTTGACGCTCGGTCTTTGCCGGGTGGCTGTGGGTGGCATGGGGGTCGAGGGCGAGAGGTCGCGTAAGTCGTATCGGAGTGATCTGTCCGATGAGTGGTGGGCGTTGATCGAGCCGGTCATCGCGGCGTGGAAGGCGCGGCACCCCTCGGTGTCAGGGCATTCAGGCCGGTATCCGATGCGGGAGATCATCAATGCGATCCTGTACCAGGAACGCACCGGCTGCGGGTGGGAGTACCTGCCGCATGACCTGCCGCCTCGCTCGGGGTGTACTACCACTTCGCCTGGTGGCTCTCTAATGCGTCTGTCAAGCCGCTGCTGCTGTGTGGCCGGGGTTGCAGGGAGTGCGGTTGCGGAGCAAGGCGTGCAGCACGTTGACGCGTCGTCGGGCGAGCGCGAGTACGGCTTGGCGGTGGGTCTTCCCTTGGTCCTTCTTGCGCCGGTAGAACGCCTTGCTGGCCGGGTCGCAGCCGACCGCCACCAAGCCCGCGCCCGCCGCTGCCACTACCAACGACAACGACGCGTCATCGATCACTAAATGCGGCTGGAGTATCAGTCAAATATTTGCTCAACATGCAGACTGTCCCCGATTGGAAAGCCTTCTGGGAAGGCGCGACACTGTACCCGTCGGACTAGAATATCGACTAGAAATTCTGTAATGGATCCTCGGTAATGCCAGAATTCTGGTTCCGACGCAACAACGACGGTCCATTCATCTGGCGACCCCTGTGTGAGCCAGCAGCATCTGCTCCCATCTTCCGGCATCCCCCAAGCCATCAGACCACCTGCATCGGGATAGATGGGAAAAGGGAAATCGTTCGCTGCTATCGATCTCACTTCCTCTACACCCTCACCTTGGCTTGGGGTGTAGGTATAGAGCAGAGTGGGGGTGAGGTTAGCAACAAACCGACTCTGAGTAGTTGCGTAGCGCACCAGATTTACGAGGCCATATTCGTTACCTGGCGGATCTGGTGTTCCCGGGTGCAAAATGGGAAGCCATTCATCAATCATCAACAAAGGGTAGCGATTGGCCAGTTCTTTGTAATCGCTCGGCAGATCGGTCCCGAGTTGGCGCATCACCTTTTGCCAGTCTACGACCGGTGGATCGGCAGTTGGGGCACCGAGGTACTGTTCAAGAGGCACAGGGATCGTCATAGAGGATTGATGCCCCTTCATTGTTGGTATTGACTATGCATGTATCAAGGAAGAAGCCCTTTGAGCCCCGTGCAACGATATGAATCTTGTTTGGCATCGGATACTCCAAGCTGGGCAACGCATCTGGCCAGCCATCCGCCCCGATGATTGAAGGCCTTGGGCCGGTGGTGGATGGTCGACTCGTGCGGCCGGACATAGTCCTGCGCTGGCACCGGGACCTGATCGCGGGTCGGCACGCTGTTTACTCCATACCCGCGCGTCCGGGCCGCCCGCCGACCGTCCGTTCCATCCGGGCTCTCGTCCTTAGCCGGTACGGGAGAACCCGAGTTGGGGCTACCGGCGGGTGCACGGCGAACTACTGGTTCTCGGCGTCAAGGTCGCGACCTCCATCGTCTGCAAGAATTTCAAGGACGCCGGCGTCGATCCGGCACCCGAGCGGTCCGCCACCATCTGGGCCCGCTTCCTGCGCTCCCAGGCCGAGGCGCTGCTGGCATGTGACTTCCTGGAGACCGCAAACCTTGTCCCTGCCGAAAACCTCGTCCGTGCAGGTCAATCTGGTGGTCGTCCAGCCACCGCTGCAGCCACTGGGCCACAGTGAGCGGACTCCCGGCCGGGCCACGCAACCGCACCAACGCCTCCAACGCGGACTTACGGGTCTGGAAACCGCCACGGCGGACACGGCGCCGGCGACCGTCCATCCCCGTTCCCAACTCCAGTCGCAGGTACCAGCTGCCATGGTGGCGCTCGGCCGCCAACCGCGGGCACTGCGGCCCATCGCGCGGCCGGTCCCGGGATCCTCGCAGCCGTATCGCCGGTACACACCACCAGCACTCCTCGCTCTTCTCATAGGGGCAGGGTGGGCGGCCATCGATGCATTGACCATCACGGACAGCGACAGACTGGCCTACCGAGCACGACAGCACAGCCTCGGGCCAGGGCGACGCGAACTCCCCTGGCTTGCTTCCCATCACGGAAGCCGGGGCGTCTCACAACAGCGCGGTCCGCCGAAACGCGGGGTCTAACACCCACGCCTCCAACTGGTTCTTCGTACCCCGCGCCTGCGTCCAAGACGCTGCCGGCAAGCTCCACTGACATCCCCTGCCCTTGGGCCCGGGCTCGGATAGGCGCCCGGGCCCCAGGGCAATGTGACGACGGCGTAGAGCGGCGACGATCGGAGGGACGAGACGGGAGATCCCGCCATTGAAGTCCACGGAGCCGCAGTACCGGCCGCGCCGCTCCAGCCGGAGCACGGTGCAGCGGGTCCGCGACGGCGATGGCCGCCCCGTCGGGCACCGGGACGGTGTCGTCGGCGAACGCTGTGGTCTTTCACAATCGCCGACGCCGCCACAGCGCCCTGGGATGCTCGTCCCGATCGAGTACGAAAGACTCCACTCAACCCAACTGCTCGCATGAGGTTCCGGTATCACGACACCACGAAACACGGGGGACGTCATCACCTCCGCCGACCCGGGGCGGTTCGCCTACTCAGAGCTTTGAGATCCACCAGCGATGGCGAGACTGGCCGATCTCGGCTATCGGTTGCCGTTTCACCGGCGAGATGTCGGCGAGGGGATGGAGAATGCATGTGCCTGGTGCGCGCATGCAGATCCCGGGCAGACGCTCCTGGAGGGAAGTGGGATGAAGGCGGAAGAGACCACTCTGCGTAAGCTGATCGGCGGCGAGCAGCAGTTCGTCGTCCCGCTTTACCAGCGCACGTACTCGTGGGGGTTCCGCCATCTCGACACGTTGTGGAACGACGTTGTGGATCAAGAGCGTGCGCTTGCGGACGGCCGCCCCAAGTCCCACTTCCTCGGGTCGGTGGTGCTTGCGCCTGGCCCCGCTCTCAGCCCCTCGCTGTCGCAGTGGGTCGTTGTCGACGGGCAGCAACGACTGACCACCTTGATGATCGCGCTTTGTGCGATACGCGATCACCAAGCCGCTGAGGATCCCTTGCACATCGAACGCATCAACGAGCTCCACTTGATCAATAAGTTCAAGCGCGGCAACATGCGCTACCGGCTATTGCCGACGCAGGTCGACCGGTCGGCAATGATCGCATGCATCGAGGGCGATCACGACGGGCAGACGAGTGGCGCCATCGGCGACGCGTACCGCTTCTTCCGCGCCCGGCTCATCGACATCGACGCCCCGGCCGACCCGCATGACGTCAGCCGGATCGAGGAGGTGGTTCTGGATCACCTGGCTCTCGTTCAGATTGTCGTCGAGAAGGGCGACAACGCCTTTCGGATCTTCGAATCGCTTAACAACACCGGACTGCCGCTCAGTCCCGTCGACCTCATCCGCAACTACGTCTTTATGTGCCTGCCGACCCGCGGCGAGGAGGTGTACCGCAAATATTGGTACCCCTTTCAAGAGCGGCTACGAAGCGAGCACGGTACCAAGGCCCTCGAGACGCTGATGTACCAGGTTCTGGTCCTGGACCGAGGCGAAGAGGCCACCTACGCCGACGCCTACCTCGGTCACCAGGAGATCCTGAGAGAAGCCTCCAGCGACGAAGCAGAAGTGGAAGCCTATGTCGCTGAGCTTGCGCGCCGGGCCCGTCATCTGGAAGTCATCCTCAGCCCGACCAAGGAAGCACACGAGCCGACGAGGGACCATCTGGCCTTCCTGAACGAGTGGCGCGCCACGACCGCCTACCCAGCGATCATGCGGTTGCTGGAGCTACGCGAAGACGGCGTACCGTCTGACGAGGTGGCTCAGGCGCTGAGCTACATCGAAAGCTTTTTCGTGCGCCGCATGATCGCCGGGGTAACCACCAAGAACCTGAACCGGATCTTCCAGCGGCTGACCGGTCGGCTGACCGACGATACGGTGGCCGAGACGGTCCGGATCGAGTTGTCGCCCGAACGGCTGTACTGGCCTACCGACGAGGAACTGCGAGACGCAATCCGCACCAACGCCTTCTACTGGCGAGGGCAGGCCATACAGCGGAAGCTCGTGCTACGCCGGTTGGCCGATACCTTTGACCGCGGCGAACCGGTCCTGCTGACCTCCAAGAAGATCACCATCGAACATGTCATGCCGCAGCATCTCACCGACGCCTGGCGTGCCGAGCTGGCGGCAGACGGCGAAGACCCGGCCAGAACGCACCGGGAGCTCGTCCACACCCTCGGTAATCTCACGCTCACCGCATATAACTCCGAGTTGGGCGACATGGCATACAGAGACAAGCGTGACCGGCTCAGCCAGACCGGCATCGCGATGACACACGCGATCGTTCAGCAGCCGCGATGGAGGAGGACAGAGATTCTGGCCCGTGCTGATGACCTCGCCTCCCGCGCCCTCGCGATCTGGCCGGGCCCAGACGAACAGTCACGCGGAACAAGCCCGCGGCGCGACTGGACGCTGTTGCATGACGCGATGGCCGCGATCCCATCCGGAACATGGACGACCTACACCGAACTCGCCCAGGTAGCCGGCTCGGCCCCCATGCCGGTAGCAGTACACGTCTCCACCACGCCGCTGCCCAACGCCCACCGAGTCCTCACCAACGACGGAACACCGCCCGAGGAAATCACCCGACCAGACGAAGCAAACACCCGCACCGCCCGAGAGGTCCTCACTGAAGAGGGCATCGATTTCGATGAGCAAGGCCACGCCGACCTCAACAAACGCGTCAACGCCGTGGAACTCGCAGACCTACTCGACCTTCCGGACGTCGCAGAATTTTCCACATCAGAACTTCAGGACGTCGACCCCGCCAGCCTGACCGAGCATCAACACCGATTCCACCGACAACTCGCAGAACGAGGGGGGCCTGACATCTCCCGCGCTGTCTCGGACGTGATCGGCTGGTGGACGAAGCTCGCGGGAACGTTCTGGTACGGCACTTCCGCCACGGGGCGCTGCACCCCCTACCTCAAGCACGACGGCACCGATTACTGGATGCTGAACATCTACCCCGAAGTCACAGAGGTCCCCTTCAGATCCCTCAAGCGGAGGACCCCATTCGACGACCCTCAGATGCGCGGGGAGCTGCGCCGACGCCTCAACCAAGCACCCCAGATCGAGATCCCCGAAGCCAAGCTCGATCTGTTCCCCAGCTTCCCCAACTCACTCCTGACCGATCCTGCCGTGTTGGACGTGGTGATCAGCACTCTCCATTGGTTCATCGATCGAGTACAACGACAAGAGCTCGCGTGATCAGGTAAACCCTTCCTCAACGCTGTACTTGCCGGAAACTACGTCCATGCAGATCAAGCAGCCTGATCGAACTCGTTGAGAATCCCGCCCAGACGTTGCCTACTTCGTAGGTCCAAGCTGACGATTCGGTCGGGTCGGTAATCGGTGGAGGCAGCGGTCTGAGCGGCCGACCATTGGCTAGGCCCTGGTGTACCCATGGGGCCGACGCCCCGGTCGCTGGCAGACTGTGTCGGCTCGTTGTCTGCTCGGCGATCCCGAACCGGACTGGCACGGAGCGGGCTGTGGCGGCACGGTGTCCCGCTCGATTATTGAGTTTCGCGCTCTGACCAGGGCTTACGCGGCGTGGTGATATTCGCTGATCATGCCTGTGATGACGCGTTTTCGGCGGATGCGGCGTAGGTCGATGGGTTCGGGCGCCTCCCGGATCGGCTGCGTTTCGATGTCCGGTGGGCGCTGCTGCCGGGATTGGTGCGGCCGGTGGCGGTTGTAGTGGATCAGGTACTCACGGAGCACCATCGCCAAGTGGCGTTCGCCGAGGATCAGGGGCCGGTCCAGTATCTCGCGGCGGAGGGTTCCGATGACGCGCTCACAGATGGCGTTCATGCGTGGCGTCTTCGGCAGGGTGGTGATGGTCCGCAGCCCGTCGGCTGTGAACACCTCGGCGAACGCGGTGGTGAACAGCGGATCGCGATCATGGATCACGAACCTCAGCGTGTCGATGCGCTCCTCCAGGTCCATAGCCAGGTTCCGAGCCTGCTGCACTGCCCACGCCCTGGTCGGGTGCCCGGTCACGCCGCCCAGGTGGAGTCTGCGGGTCCCGTGCTCGATGAACACCAGTGTCGGCGACGGGTGAAAACTGACCCCCGGGCGACGGGCGGGTTCCAGTACTTGTCGCAACACTCCTGGTATGTGAAGGGGTGTGGAGTTGGGACGACGGGGACGCAAGCGGCAGTTGGAACTAGAGGACGAGTACTGGAAGTTGATCCTCGCCGGTGTCGGGACGGCTGAGGCGTGCCGCCAGGTGGGGATCGGCCGCAAGACCGGATACCGGTGGCGGGCCGAGCGGGGCGGCATCCCCCCGGACCGGGTGGCCGAGGGGTCCCGGTCGTCTCGGTACCTGTCGCTGCTGGAGCGGCAGAGAATCGCCACACTGCGCGAGCATGGCCACGGGGTGCGCGAGATCGCGCGTCGGCTGGGCCGGGAACCGTCGACGGTTTCGCGGGAGCTGAAGCGCAACATACGTCCGCACGACCAGGGCATCTACGACGCCGACCTGGCGCACGCCCGTGCCCGAGGCAACGCACGCCGTAAACGTGCCGGCAGCGTGCAAAATCTCCCACACCGTGGATGCGCCGATCACGTACCCGAGCCGGGCCAGCTCACCCTGGATTCTCCGATGGCCCCAGGTCGGGTTCTCCCGCGCCATCCGCAGAATCAGTGCCTTGACCGAAACCCCGGTCGATGGTCGCCCCGGCCGACGTCGGTCGGTAAACGTCCACTTGCGGGCGACCAGACTGCGGTGCCAGCGCAAGATCGTGGCTGGGGTGACCGGGAAGACCTCCGCCCACCGGCGGCGGTGCACCAATCGGGACAACGCCGCCAACCAGAGCCGGTCGAGGTGATCCCACCGCAACCGGCGACCGCCCAACTGACGACGCAGACCCTGGCTTCATGACGCAACACCAGCAGCTCGGCGTTCTTCGACAGATCAGACCGGACCAACACCTCCAGCACGCCGAGCAAGCACCTCACCAACCGGTATACCAACGACAACAGCACCTCGAGATGATCCCAGTCACTCTGCTGATCGTGCAGCAAAACCCCAGTTCACAACCCGAAACCGAGTTTTCGAGCGGCACAGGACCTCACCGTCGGCCATGGCGAACACCGCTCCGAGGTGACCGGGCTCCGCTGTTGCGAGCTCGGGGATATACCCAGCAGGCGCACCGGATGTGTCTGCTGCAACGTCCCCGAGCGCCTCGGCCAGGTAGTCGGGCACCATGGACCTCACAGCCCGGCCCCTGACGCGTGTGCCGCGGGGTACGCAGTGACGAGCACGATTCCACTCATTCCGAAGGTCCTCTCGGGTGGCGTCGGGCGAAGTCCCAGACGAGGGCGCTGGCGTCCGGACCGGCGTGATCGGTGAAGAGGCCCTCGCCGTCGGGGCCGGGCCATGCATGGCCCATGTCGTCGACCAGGTACGACTCGACCAGGACCGGGGCGTCCTGGGTGGTGATCGTGGTGCGCTCGTAGGCATGCCTACCGTCGTCCTCGGGCACGATCGTGGTCTCCTCGACCATTTGCAGGCTGTCGTTGAGCACTCCGTCGTCGACGAGGTCGCTCACCGCGGTCCAGTGTTCGACCAGGCGGGTGGCGACGAGGGGTGGGACGACGTCGTCCTCCTCGCCCTGGATGACGAGCAGCGGCACGGATCGCGCCCGGTCGCCCATCTGGGACCACGCCTGACGGGCGGTGTACTCCGGTGGCGTGGCGTCGGGGTCATCGGGGTCGACCTGGTTCAATCCGTACTCACCGCCGGCTACGGACGTCACCGTCGCGAAGACGTCGGGATAGGTCACTGCGAGGATGACCGCCGTGCCCGCTCCGGATGACGCGCCGGCGACGTGCACCTGGTCCGGGTCCGCGTTGTAGGTTTCGACCACCTCTCGGGCGACTCCGGCGAGGAGCGCGGGTTCGCCGGTGTCGCGGTGCTGGTCACGTGGGTCGGCAGAGTTCCAGCAGTTGAGCGCGTTGCGGAACAACCGCTGCGTCGGGTAGACGACGATGAAGCCCTCGCGGTCGGCCAGGTCGTTGAACTGCGTCGTGGACTTCATCGAGTTCCATCCGAAGCCACTCATCCCACAACCGTGGATCGCCATGATGACCGGCAGCCGCGTGGTGCCGTCGTACTGCGGCGGGAGGTGGACCTGGTACCGCTGGGAACCCACGTCACTCTCGTAGACGTGGTTGTGGTCGCCCTCGCCCTTCCACCAGGGGAGACCGTGGTGGAAGACAGCCAGAGCCATCCCGGCCAGGACCACGAGCACCGCGGCGACGCCGGCGGCGACCCTGGGCCATCGCCGACGGCGCCGACTAACCCGGCCACTCTGCGGCCCCGTGCTCTCCAGCACCTGGTCAGGAGTGGCCACCGCTGCTCCCTTCGCGGCCGATCCGTCCGAGGTGAGTGTTCCTGAACGAGTCCGGCAGCTTCAGTCCGTACCCGAGGGCGCGGTCGACACCGACGTGGAAGGCCCACGCACAGGCGATGACTCCTGCCGCCGTCGACGTGGCTGGAGACACCGGCTCCATAGTGAGTGCGGCCAACCCCGCCACAGCCGGGAAGGCGTAGTTATGGACCATGTTGTACGTCGCGGCGCCGGCGGCGGTCGATCGCACGTAGCCCAGCATCGAGAGGTCGAACACGAGGAAGGCCACGAGAACCACCCACCACCAACCGGGATAGAGCATGACCGCGGCGACGAGGGCGATGAGTGCCACCGCCCCCGCCTCTGCCCGCTGGGTCCGGTTGACCTGACTGGTCATCGGGTCATCCGAGGAAGGCCCGCAGAGCGCTGTTGACCTCGTCCGCATGCGTCCAGAGGAGCCCGTGCGGGGCACCTTCGACCTCGACGTAGTCGGCGTCGGGGAGCAGCGCGCGGAAGCGACGCGCGGTGACGTCGATGGGCAGGATGTTGTCCGCCGTGCCATGGAGGATCAGCGTCGGCAGGTCGGCCACGCGGACCGCCTCGACGTCGTCGCGGAAGTCCTCGATCCAGCTCGAGACGACCGCATACGCCGCGACGGGGGCGCTGGTGGTGGCGGTGTTCCGGTTCGCCCGGACGACGTCCTGGCTGATCCGCGACCCGAGGGTCTCCTCGAGGTTGTAGAAATCCCGGAAGAACTGGGTGAACCACGCGTAGCGGTCGGCCCTCGCCGCGGCCTCGATGTCGTCGAAGACCTTCTGCGGCACGCCGTCGGGGTTGTCGTCGCGCTGCACCAGGAACGGCTCCAGGGAGGCGAGGAACGCGAGCTTGGCGACCCGCTCGGTGCCGTACTTCGCAACGTAGCGGGCGAGCTCACCCGTGCCCATCGAGAACCCGACCAGGACGACGTCTCGGAGGTCGAGGTTCTCCATCAGGGTGTGGAGGTCGGCGGCGAAGGTGTCGTAGTCGTAGCCGGTGCCGACCTTCGAGGACTGGCCGAACCCACGCCGGTCGTAGGTGATGACGCGGTAGCCGGCGGCGAGCAGATCACGCGTCTGGCGCTCCCAGCTGTGACCGCTCAAGGGGTAGCCGTGGATGAGGACGATGGGCCGGCCAGCGCCCTGGTCCTCGTAGTAGAGCTCGATCGGGGTGCTGTTCTCGTCTCCGACGGAGATGAATCCCATGATCTGTTCCTTCCTGGTTGAGGTGTCGTGCGGTCAGCAGGCCAGTGCGGCCGTGCCGGTCTGGGTGCTCATAGCGAGGGTCATCGGCATGTCCTGCCCGAGACCGCGCCCAGCGGACCGGAGCGCATCCGCGAAGGTTCGCGCGTCCTGGAACCGGTCCTCCCGGGCCTTGGCGAGTGCCTTGACGAGCACGGCATCGACCGCGGGTGTGAGGTCGGGGTCGTAGTCGCTGACCCGCAGGGGCTCCTCGTGGACGTGTTGGTAGGCGACACAGACCGGGTCGTCTCCGACGAACGGTGGTCGCCCCGTGAAGAGCTCGTAGAGCAGGCAGCCCGCGGAGTAGAGGTCGCTGCGCACGTCCGCAGTCTCGCCGCGCGCCTGCTCGGAAGAGAGGTACGAGGGAGTTCCGAGGAACACCTGGGCATGGGTCAGGGTCGCGGCCGGATCCCCGCTGGCCCGCGCGATCCCGAAGTCCACCACCTTGACGGCGCCCTCGGGCGTGATCATCACGTTGGCCGGTTTGATGTCGCGATGGATCACGCCCGCTCGATGGCTGAAGTCGAGCGCCGAGAGGATCTCGGCCTGGACGT
The DNA here is from genome assembly GCF_004349245.1 of Actinomadura sp. 6K520. Taxonomy (GTDB): domain Bacteria; phylum Actinomycetota; class Actinomycetes; order Streptosporangiales; family Streptosporangiaceae; genus Spirillospora. The sequence goes on from NZ_SMLC01000007.1 coordinate 12,183, forward strand.
GGATGGTCACATCGAGCGTGAGGCGGCGGCTCCTCAGGACGTCCCGCAACGACCGACCGGCGATGTGCTCCATGACGATGAACGGGACCCGGACCTGGCGCGCGGAGCCGCCTTCGACTTCCTCGTAGCCGGTGTCGTAGATCTCGACGATGGCGCGGTGGTTGAGACCGGCCACCGACTTCGCCTCGCGCCGGAAGCGGGAGTGGAACAAGGGATCTCGCGCGAGGTCCCGGCGGAGCACCTTGATGGCAACCGGGCGCCCCGAGCCGAGGTCACGGCCGAGGTGGACATCGGCGGTGCCGCCGAAGCCGATGACCTCCCCGACCTCGTAGCGTCCGGCGAGGACACGATGCGTGCTCATCGGCGCGGCTCCCAGCGGAAGAGCCGGCCGGCCAGTGCGACGGCGACGACGACCCAACCCAGGGTGGGCACCAGGAGGGGCAGCGAGTCGGCGACGGGGACGCCGCCGTCCCAGGCGTTGACGACCAGCTCGGTGGCCGCACCGCCGGGAAGGAGCCGCTTGAGGTAGACGAGGTCCTCCGTGCCGGAGAGGCCCACCCAGCTGGCCACGGCGATCACCGCGAGACTGAGCGGCAGGGTGGTCACCTGGGCGTGCTCCGGAGAGTTCGTGAGCCCCGCGGTGGCCAGCGCCAGTGCGACCATCATCGCCATCGTTGCCAGGATCGCCACCGCGAGAAGCGGGATGTCGGCCGGTTTGGAGGCGACCGCACCCAGCACGACGAGGATCGCGATTGCCTGGGCGAGCGCGATGGCGGTGATCGGCAGGACCAGCCCGACCAGGATGTTCGCGTCGCCCGCGACGGTGGAGCGCAACCGCTTGAGGAAGAGGTTCTGTCGCCGCGAGGCCAGCGTCGTCACCGCCGTGGTGTACAGGCCGAAAGCCATCACGGTGAATAGCACGATCGCAGCGATGTAGCCGAGGCTGGCCAGGTCGGCGAAGGTTTGGTGCTCGTAGACGAAGTACCCGCTGACGGCCACCGGGATGACCAGACCGGTGACCAGGACCAGCCGGTTCCGGAACATCTGGATCAGCTCACTGCGAGCGATCACGAGCATGGTGTTGATTCCCTTCGTGGGTTCAGTCGGCGTCGAGGGCGCGGAAGACGTCGTCGAGACGGGTCGGGCCGGCTTCGAGCTGCAGCAGCTCCACCCCGGCGTCGTGTGCCCAGTCCAGTAGTCGGTGGAGGTCTTCCTGCAGGTTGAACGTCTCGATGTGGAAGGCGCCGTTGAGCGCACCCACCATGGGCGGCTCGGGTGCACCAGGAGGGAGCGCGAACCGGATCAGCGACGGAGGCGACTGGGTGAGCTCGGCCACCGTGCCCTCCCGGCGCAGCGTGCCCTCGTGCATGAGTCCGACGCGGTCGGCGCGCTGCTGGGCCTCCTCGAGGTAGTGCGTCGTGAGCACGACGGTGGACCCGTCGTCGCGCAGCCTGTCCACAGCGGCCCAGAGCGCGTCGCGCGACTGGATGTCCAGGCCGGTGGTGGGCTCGTCGAGAATCACCAGCTCGGGCCCCCCGTAGGCGGCAGTGGCAAAGTCCAGGCGGCGCTTCTCACCACCGGACAGCTGGGAGACCAGGGTGTCGATCTTGCGGGAGAGGCCGGCGATGCCGAGCACCCGGTCGATGTCGTCTCGCCGCCCGCTCAACCTGCCGATCAAGCCCACCGACTCCGCGACCGTCAGGTCCGGGGAGAAGCCGCTGTCCTGCAGCATGATGCCTGTGCGTGGGCGCACCGCGCGCCGATCCTTCGGGCTCTTGCCGAAGATCCGCACCGAGCCTGAGGTGGCCCGACGGTGACCTTCAACGACCTCCAGCGTGGAGGTCTTCCCGGCGCCGTTGGTGCCTAGCAGCGCGTAGAGCTCGCCGGGCTGCACGTGGAACGACACGTCGCGGACGGCCTGAAGTCACCGTAGGTGACAGTGAGACGTTCCACGTCGATCACGGGCGATGTAGAGCATGCAGACATGGAGCGGTTCCTCTCGTGTTCCGGGCCGTCCGATGCGCCGGTCAGCGTCGTGCCATCAGGTTCGCGCAGGAACGTGTGGCCTCGCGTCGGTGCAAACCCCTGATGTCGTGCCCTGAGGGCGCCGCCCAGCGGTTGAGCGTGGCCTGACAGAGGCTGCTCGCATCGGTGGTAATTACCTAGTCCGGCGGCTAGGAGGGGGAACACGTTTTGGACCTGATAGGCCGAGGCACCGAGCTCGAAGCGGTCGAACGTCTGCTCGCCGAAGCCCGGGCCGGGCAGAGCGGGGCGCTCGCCATCCGCGGCGAGGCCGGCGCAGGCAAGACGGCCCTGCTCGAGCATGCCCGCTCCGTCGCGGTCCGGTCGGGCTTCCGGGTGGAGACCTCGGTCGGCCTGGTAGCCGAGATGCAGTTCGCGTTCGGAGCTGTCCATCAGCTGATCAAGCCGCTCCTGGGGCGGCTGGACGCCCTGCCCGATCCCCAGCAGTCCGCACTGCAGGTGGCGTTCGGACAACGGGCCGGTGCGGCTCCGGACCGCTTCCTGGTCGGGCTGGCCGCTCTTACCCTGCTGGCCGAGGCCGCCGAGGAGCGGCCGTTACTGTGCATCGTCGACGATGCACAGTGGCTGGACGAGGCGTCCGCACAAGTGCTGGCCTTCGTGGCGCGTCGGGTTTCGGCGGAGGAGGTAGCGCTGGTGCTCTCCGTGCGCGACCCAACCGACGACGGGGACCTCAGCCGTGGGCACCGACGAGGAGGTGGCCGGTGAGCTTGAACGCTCGGCGGGCCGGGCGCGCGCTCGCGGCGGGGCGGCCGCCGCAGCCGCTTTCCTGCAGCAGGCGGCCGAGCTCACCTCCGATCCGGGCACCCGCGCCGAGCGCGCGCTCGACGCCGCATACGCCAAGCACGAGGCCGGTGCATCCGAGGCTGCCCTGGAAATGCTGGCCGTCGCGGCCACCGGGCCACTGGACGCCCTGCAATCCGGCCGCCTGGAGCTACTGCGCGCCCAGATCGCGTTCCACACCACACGCGGAAGCGAGGTGCCGGGAATGCTGCTCGACGCCGCCAAGACGCTCGCCCCGCTCGACCCGACGTCGGCCCGCGAGACCTACCTGCACGCGCTCGATGCGGCAGTCATCAACGGCGGAGGCGATGCCGTGCACATCGCCGAAGCGGCGCTGACCGCTCCCACTCCTGACGCACCGGCTCGACCCGCGGACCTGCTTCTTGACGGCCTTGCGACGGCCTTGACGAGGGGATACGCAGCAGGAGCACCGGGGCTGAGGCGCGCCCTGGAGGCGTTTCGCGACAGTCCGCACGCTGATCCCAGGCAGGACCGCGGCAAAGACCGGTGGCTGTGGCTCGCGGGACGCAATGCCGTAGCGATCTTCGACGAGGACCTGGTCGAAATACTGGCCCGCCGGAACGTCCAACTGGCTCGTGAGTCCGGTGCGCTGGCAACCCTTCCTGCCGCGTTGAGCTTCTTGTCCATCAGCTCGGTCCTGATGGGTGAACTCGCCCGAGCCGACGAGCTCGCCACCGAGGCGACGCCCGCACGATCGAAGCCCACCTGCGCAACATCTTCGGCAGACTCGGCATCACCTCGCGTCGACAGCTGAAGGGTCTGCGGCTCACCTGAATGCCGTCGATGCGCGGGCTAGCTGTTCTTGGCCGGATCTCCCGGCGAGCGCCACGTGCGCGCGGTGGATCAGTGCGCCACCTCGAGCTCGTGTTCCGCCGCGAGGTCCTTGTGCGCGGCCGCACCCCGGAGCGTGAAGCTGGCCCACAGGGCGGTGAGGACCATGATGACGGCTCCGGCGAGGCCCGCGACGGTGATGGCTTCGGTGAACGCGGCCTCGGCGATCTCGAGGACCGAGGCTCCGGTGCCGCTGTCGACCTCGGTCGCGACGACCTGGGCCTCGGCCATCGTCGACGACGCGCGTTCGCGGAGTGGGCCCGGCAGGTCTATCGCGTCGATCTCGGAACTGACGACACGCGTGTACCAAGCCACGAGCACTCCACCGAGGACGGCTGTTCCCAGGGTCGTGCCGAGCTCGTAGGCGGTCTCCGAGGTCGCTGCCGCCTGTCCGGCTCGCTCAGGCTGCACCGAGCTCATGATGATGTCGTTGCTCAAGGCAAGTCCGACCCCCGCCCCCAGTGCGACCAGCGCGAGCGAGGTGGCGATCAGCGCAGGGGACGAGCTCGGCGACAGGAAGACGGTGAGCGCGAACCCGATCGCGGCGATCAGGAGTCCGACAGCGACGACGTACGCGGGGAGGAAGCGCTTGACTAGCATTGCGGCAGCGAAGGCGGCGGCGGCCGCGCAGACGGCCTGGGGGATGAGCCAGACGGATGCCTCAAGCGGGTTGAGTCCCAGCACGAGCTGCAGGTACTGGACGAGCGCGACCAGGGCGCCCACCATCGCGAGGATCGACAGCAGGTCCCCGATGACAGCTCCGCGGAAGTACCGCACCCGGAAGAGTCGGACCTCCAGCAGAGGCGTCGGCAGGGTGAGCTGCCGGCGTACGAACGCGATGACGGCGATCACACCGACGACAAGGGCGCTCATGCCGAGGGCGGTGTCCTTGCCACCGGTGAGTGTCTTGATGGCGTAGACGACCCCGACCATGCCGACGAGGGAGAGCACCACGCTGATCACGTCGATGCTGTGCAGGCTGGGATTGCGGCTCTCCGGCAGCAGGAGCGGGCCGAGGACCAGCAGCACCACCATGACGGGGATGTTCATCAGGAACGCCGCCTGCCAGCTGAACGTCTCGATGACCCACCCACCCGCGAGGGGGCCAACGGCCGCGCCGACCGACGCCATCGCTGCCCACACGGCCATCGCGTATCGACGCTGCTGCCGGTCGAGGAACATGTTGCGCACCAAGGACAAGGTCGACGGCATCATGATCGCCCCGCCGATACCTAGGAGTGCACGTGCTCCGATGAGCATCCACGGCGTGGTGGCCAGGGCGCCGACGACCGACGCGATCGTGAAGACGACCGAGCCGATGAGCAGGTTCCGCCTCCGTCCGAACCGATCGCCCACGGTGCTCATCGCCACGAGCAGGCCTGCCAGCACCAACGAGTAGATGTCGATCATCCAGAGCTGCTCGATGCCCGTCGGGCTGAGGTCGGCAGAGATCGCGGGCAGGCCGAGGATCAGGACGGTGCCGTCGATCGTGATCAGCAGCAGAGGAAGGACCAGCACGGCAAGGCCGATCCAGCTTCGGGCGGTGGCGCTGGGAGGGGCAACGTTCATCAGAAGTCTTCCCGGGTCGAATGGGTTCGGTCTGCCACCAGGTTCGTATGTACCGCGACGTGTTCGCGTCGGTGGAGATCCCTGATGTCGTCCCAGGGCTACGCAGTTCAGCATCGTTGCCCGGCCATCCGATCCACGGGCAGGGGCTAGGCCGGGGTGCTCGGCGTCGGCGACACTGGCAGGACAGCTGCGAACGGTGACGGGAGTGCAGGGTGGACCTCTTGGGTCGTCGGGCCGAGCGCGAAGCGGTCGAGCGCACGCTGGCCCGGGCCCGAGACGGACGCAGCTCCGCGCTGATGGTGGCTGGGGAGGCGGGCATCGGGAAGTCCGCACTGCTGGAGCACGTGCGCCACGCCGCGACCGGCCTCGGGTTCAGGTGGAGGACTCGGTCGGGGTCGAGGCCGAGGCGCACTTCGCGTACGCCGGTCTGCACAAGCTCTGTACACCGTTGCTGGACCGCGTCGGGTCCCTGCCCGACCCCCAACGCGCTGCCCTCGGTGTGGCGTTCGGCCAGCGAGCCGGGTCGCCGCCGGACCCGTTCCTGGTCGGGCTGGCCGTGCTCAGTCTCGTGGCCGAGGTCGCCGAACACGGGCCACTGCTGTGTCTCGTCGACGATGCGCAGTGGCTGGACCAGGCATCAGCCCAGACGCTGGCGTTCGTGGCGCGGCGAGTGTCCGCGGAGCCGGTGGCGTTGGTGTTCGCGGTGCGCGATCCGAGCGAGGGTCGTGTGCCTCCGTTCGCCGAGCTGCCCGAGCTCCGCCTGGGAGGGCTGGACGAGACCGCCGCGCGAACGCTGTTGGCCACGACGGCCCCACCCTGCTCGACGATGAGGTGCGCGACCGGATCCTCGCCGAGTCACGCGGCAACCCCCTCGCGCTGATGGAGCTACCTCGCGGTGCTCCTCCGGCACACCTGGCAGGTGGGTTCGAGAGGGCCAGATGTGCTCAGTGTGCCGCGTCGGGTGGAGCAGTCCTTCGAACGCCGTTCGGTCGGATGCCGGCAGAGACGCAGCTGCTGCTGTTGCTCGCATCGGCCGAGCCGACCGGCGACCCCGACTTGCTGTGGCGCTCGGCCGAGCGGCTCGGGATCGCTCGCGAGGCGGCGTCTCCGGTAAGAGCCGCCGGTCTGGTGGAGATCAACCACCGGGTCCGGTTCTCAAATCCATTGGCGCGTTCAGCGGTCTACCGGGTGGCGACACCACCGGATCGTCGCCGCGCGCATGCGGCGCTGGCAGCGGCGACCGACGTCCGGTCCGACCCGGACCGGCGTGCCTGGCACCGCGCCCAAGCAGCGCATGGTCCTCACGAGGAGGTCGCGGTCGAGCTCGAGCAGTCGGCGGGTCGCGCGCGCGACCGCGGCGGGCTCGCCGCCGCGGCCGCCCTGCTGCAGTTGGCCATCGAGATGACGCCGCACCCGACCGGCGCGCGAACCGGGCACTGGAAGCCGCCTACTCCAAGCACGAGGCCGGGAATCCCGACGCGGCGCTGGCTTTGCTGGGCGTCGCGGAGGAAGGCTCGAGACGTTGCGCGCCAACGAACCTGCAACCGACAACGACGAGCGCTACTGGCTCTGGCTGGGCTGCCACGTCGCGGCCGATCTCTGGGACGACGAGGCGATCTACGTCCTCGCCAGCCGCGACGTCAGGCTGGCCCGGCAGGTGGGCGCGCTGACCACGCTCCCCCCCCCGCACCCAACGCCCTGTCCTCGGTGCTGGTGCTGACCGGCGAGTTCGACCGGGCCGCAGAGTTGATGACGGAGGAGCTGGCCATCACGCAGGCAGCGGGCATCCCGCATCTGCCCAACGCCCGACTGATCCTGGCTGCCTGGCGGGGCCGGGAGGCCGAGACGACCGAACTGCACGAGACCCTGGTCCAGGAGGCCACGGAGCGCGGGGAAGGCGCGACGAGGAAGTCCCCCGCGCTGGCCGCGAACGAGATCTGCACCTCGCTCGCGGTGGTGGCCCTGGCTGTCCTGTCGTGGATCCTCGGCGGCTGGATCCCGTCGCGGAGCGACTTCGTCCCTTCGCTCCTCCTCGCCCTCGCCATCGGCTTCACCAGCACCGCGGCGGTCATCATGTCGGTCTTCGACGCAGAGAGTATGCCGGCCGTTGCTCCGGAGCCCACCATGGAAGCGGTGGATGACGGCTTCGGCTGACGCGGGCGGCATCACGCATGGGCGAAGGAGGACACCGCAGATTCGTCGCAGCGGAGCGACGGCTTCGCTGGGGGTCTCACCGCCCGCGCTCTTCGCTGATGGAGTTCGCTCCGTCGACCGTGATGAGCTGACCCGTGATGTACGACGCGCCTTCATCAGCGAGGAACGCGATCGCGTGCGCTACTTCGTCTGCGGTGCCGGACCGGCCGACGGGCGTGGCCGCACCCAACACCCGCTCGTAGTCGGAGGCGGATGAAGTGTCAATCCATCCCGGAGCGACGGCGTTCACTGTGATGCCCGCCGCAGCCATGTCGATCGCCGTCGCACGCGTCAGTCCGACAACGCCGGCCTTCGCCGCGTGATAGGCGACATCGCCGGCATAAGCGGCAACCGGCCCCGACACCGACGACACATTGACGATGCGGCCGTAGCCGGCCGCCTGCATGAGGCGCGCCACACCGCGGATCATCAGGAACGACGTGGTCAGGTTTCGATCGAGCGAGGCATGCCAGTCGTCAAGGGACAGTCCGTCGATCGCGCCCGACGTGTACGAGCCGGACACGGAAGTCATCCCGGCGTTGTTGACGAGGATGTCGATGCCGCCGAACGAGTCCGACGCGCACGCGACGACGCCATCCACATCGGCGGGATCAGTAAGGTCCGCGACCACCCCTTCCGTGCGGATGCCGGCGGCGCGCAGTTCTGCGACCCGCTCGAAGATGCGATCCGTCGTTGACGTGATCACCACCCGACTTCCGCCGGCGCCGAGAAGACGGGCTGCCGCGAACCCGATACCGTGCGCGCTTCCCGCGCCGGTGATGATGGCGACTCTCTGTGTCATCGTGGTCATGGTTGAACCTTCCGTTCAGCTGTCCCGTCGGTCATCGCTTGAGGCCGGCTTGATGCTGCGGCCACCGGTACGGGTCGTCCTCCAGGCGCTTCCGGTCCCACCCGTCACCCAGTCGCCGCAGTCGGGGGCCCCACCGGGGTGCGCCGGCGCCTCGCGTCCGGAGAAGCGGGTGCACGCCAGGTCCATGGCGCCCCAGAAGAAGTGCACCGGACTGACCTTCCCGACGAAGTGCGACCGGAACTCGCCCATCACCCGGTCCGCCTGCGTCAATTGGCGCCAGAAGATCTGGGCCGCCTCGAAGTCGAAGAGTCCGCCGCGGTGGGGGATTGCGCCTGTGGTCAGACCGCGGGGGCTGACGTAGAGCGTGACCTGCCACCAGTGGTTGAGCAGCGGGGCTTGCGAGAGCCGGATCTTGCCGACGATCTGTGCCCACATGTGCAAGGTGTCGCGGGTCTCGGTCCAATCCTCGACCCGCAGGCGCGACCAGGGTTGCGGTGTGTTGTCGGGATTCGCCTGTGTTCTCCTGTCGACGCTCTATCGGTGCTCTGGATTGGCCTGGTCGGGGGCGCAGCCGGCGTCCCACTCGCTGCGACGGTTGCCGTAGGCCGGGACGCCGCCCGCGTCCCGCAGCAGAGTCGCAAGGTGCATCAGGTTGTAGGTCATGAAGGTGGTGTTGCGGTTGGTGAAGTCGTTCTCGGGGCCACCCGACCCGGGATCGAGGTAGGACGGCCCCGGCCCGACCGGTCCGATCCAGCCCGCGTCGGACTGCGGCGGGATGGTGAAGCCGAGGTGCTGGAGGCTGTAGAGCAGGTTCATCGCGCAGTGCTTGATGCCGTCCTCGTTGCCGGTGATGAGGCAGCCGGCGACGCGGCCGTAGTAGGCGTACTGGCCTACGTCGTTGAGCAAGCCGGAGCAGCCGTAGAGCCGCTCGACGACCCGCTTCATCACCGAGCTGTTGTCGCCGAGCCAGATCGGCCCCGCGAGGACCATGATGTCTGCGGCCAGGACCTTCTCGAACATCGTCGGCCACTCGTCGACCTCCGCGCCGTGCTCGGTCATGTCGGGCCACACCCCGGTCGCGATCTCGTGGTCGATGGCCCGGATGACCTCGACCGCGACACCGTGCTCCTCCATGATCCGCGTGCTGACACCCACCAGCCCGTCGGTGTGGCTCGGCTCCGGCGAACGCTTCAGCGTCGCGTTGACGAAGACGGCCCTCAGGCCGTCGAACTGGGGCGTCACGGCCGCTGCGCCTCCTGCTGGCTCTGCCATGTCGACTCCTAGTCGCTGACCTTGGACGGGGGTGCGTTGAAGAGCAGGTCCTGGTAGTCAGGATGGTTGCGCAGCCACCCGATGATGAAGGGGCAGATCACCAGTGTCTTCAACCGGCGCTCACGGACGTCGTCCAGTGCGGCGCGGGCCAGCACACTGCCAATTCCTCGGCCCTCGAAGGCGGGGCCGACCTCGGTGTGAGTCAGCACGACCAACTCGCTGGTCTCTTGGTATTCGACGTAACCGGCGAGACCCGATGACCGGGCCACGGCCTCGTAGCGCTGCCTGCCGGTGTTGTTGGTCACGGTGATGTCGGTGGACATGGGTGGTCAGCTCTCCTCTGACAAGTGACGAAAAGGGTCTGTGGGCTCCGTGCCGGACACCGGGGCTACTGACCCGAGCGTGCTGCTCCGAGTGACGTCTTCGCGTCGGTGAACATCACCGACCACCTGCGACTAGGTAGGTGCCTCGGACACCGGTCTTCACTTGACTCGGCGGTCCTCGGACCCGTTCGCGAGCCAGTGCCTCCACGAAACCCCGGGCGATTCGCTGCGCCGGCGCTGCTTGCGCGAGGAGCTCGGGGCGCTCTGTGCGCGGAGCGCTGTACGCGCACCTTCGATGCAGGGGTTCACCGCGACGCCGCGAACGCTCGACGATGTCCCGCCGTTCGTGTGGCACGGCTCGATCCGCACGCCCGAGATCGCCGAGCAGGCCGCTTTCTACGGCAACGGCTTTTTCGCAAACCACATCCTCGCGCCGAACCTCCACTTCAAGCCGCTGGTCGACCTCTACCGCCGGCGGTTCGAGCACTACGGCCACGGCACCGCGGACCAGGCGATCGTCGGTTTCGGCGGCCAGGCGTTCATCGCCCGCCGCTCGCAGGATGCGGTCGAGCGGTTCCGCCCCTACTTCGAGGCCTATCCCGTCTTCCGGGGGGTCGAGCCTGGAGGACTGGATGGAGCGCACGCCGCTGACCGTCGGCAGCCCGCAGGAGGTCATCGACAAGACCCTCACGTTCCAGGAGGGCTTCGGCGACTACCAGCGCCAGCTGTTCGCGGTCGACAGCCTCGGGCTGCCGGTCGAGGTCGCCCTGGAGCAGGTCGAGCTGCTCGCCACCGAGGTCGTGCCGGTGCTCCGCAGGGAGATGGAGTCGCGGCGGGCGCCCGACGTACCCGAGGCCCCGACGCACGCGTCGCTGGTGGTCGCCAAGTACGGCGACGCCGAGACGCGCCAGCCGCGGCCGAACCCCAACCGCGGGGACAACCTGTCCGGCAGCTCGCCGTACCAGGACAGCGACCCCAGCGTCGAAGCGCACTTCCCCGTGGTGGTCTGATGGCTGCCGCAGCGCGACCCTCAGCCTCGTCGATCCGGCTCGCGAACGAGTCCTGGGAGGCCCTGTTCCGCGCGCAGGCCACCCTGGCCCGCGAGTTCGAGCGCGACGGCGACCGGGGCGGTCTCCCGCCCCGGGAGTACGGCGTCCTGTACGCGCTCGCGGGCGCGGACGAGGGTCTGCGGATCACCGACCTAATCGACGATGCCCTGCTTACCCAGGCAGGAGTCTCGCGGCTGGTGTCGCGGCTTGAGAGGCGCGGGCTGGTCGAGCGACGCGATGACCCGGACGACGCTCGTGCCTGCCGGATCGTGCTGACCGCCGAGGGCCGGAACGTCCAGCGGCGCGTCGGCCGTGCCCACGCGAGGCACGTCACCAGGGCGATGACCCGCGCTCTCGACCGCGAGCAGCTCGCGATCCTCCGAGACCTGACCAAGACCTTGATCTACGGGAGTGATCGCTGGCGCGCGCCACCCGCGCGGTCAGCTCTGGAATCTCAACACCAGACCGGGCACGAACCGACCCGTGTGACCACCTTGGGTGCATGGGCGACGTCATGAACCCGCGGTAGTTTGTCGATCACTCATCAGCCATCCATCGAGACGCGCCGACGAGTCACAAGATTCCCGACAGAGTCGCTCACTGATCCTCCTGTTGGGGTTGGAGGACCCGTCGGATGTGTCTGATTGACACGCCGATCTCTATCGCTAAGTCAGGCGCAAAGCATTTTCCACCTCAAGGACAGCCTTCCCGTGCAACGTGCGCTGGCGGATCAGGGCGAATGGCGTCTCGGGGTCATCCCACGGCCCGCGCCAAGTCACCTCGGCATCCAGCCGGCCCTCGGCGACCTCCGTTGCTAACAGGCTGAGGTCGTCGCCTAGTGGCGCACCTCCGTGCAAATGGAAAGTCACGAGCCGGCGGTCGTGGAGGCCGCCATGAGCATGGAAAGCACCGATCGGGAAAACCGTTTCCGCCACAGTGGCGTGCCCGACCGCCACCAGCACGCCCCCTGTTCGCAGCGCGAGGTAGCCCGCGACGAGCTGATCACCAGCCACCAGGTCGACGACGCCGTCGATTCGACCATCGATGTCGCTCGGATGGCTCACGACCTCGGCCGCGCCGAGCTCGCGGAGTCGTGGTCCGAGCTCGGTCGGACATGTGGTCGACACGATGACGTGGGCTCCACCACGGTGCGCGAGCTGCACAGCGAATCGACCGACGCCACCGCCGGCCCCGGTGACGAGTACGCGCTTGCCCAGCGTGCCGGTGATTTGCAACGCCCGGAGGGCAGTGGTCGCTGCAACGGGCAAGGTGGCGAGGGAAGCGGCATCGGCATCAGGAGGGGCCACACCGAGCCACGTGGTCGCAACCGCTCGGAGTTCCGCCCAGCCGCCGAGCCCGGAGTGCGTCACGACGAGCGAGCCGGCAGGCGGGCCAGACCCATCTGCGGCTGCCCGCTCAACGATGCCTGCGGAGTCCCAGCCCGGCACGACGCCGTCCGGCAGGTCGAAGATGCCAGCGTTCACCTCGCCGAAGTTCAGCCCGACGGCCTTGGTGCGCACCAGTGCTTCGTTCGGCGCCGGCACCGGAACCGGGACGTTAGCGGCCAGTCGGACTCCAACCTCGGTGCTCGCGTCGCGGACCAGGGCCCGCATCGTCGCCTCAGGCATCAGCTGTCCGCTTGATCAGGTTCGGCTTCGTCACTGACGAAGCCGACCACTGCTGAGGGATCGAAGTACTCACGCATCAGAGTGATCTTTCCGGCCTCAGTCTTCACGATCATGACGTAGCGCTGATCGAATTCTTGCCCAGTTGCCACGATGCGAGGGGTGCTCCGGTACTCCAGGACCGTTGCATCGGCCGCCTCGTAGAAGGCGTCGAGAACTACGTTCTCGACGCGAACCTGCCGGGGGACGACGGTGAACAGCTCGTCGATGGCCTTCCGGCCCGTGACCGACGGCAGGAGCCCACCAAAGGGGTACTCCAAGGTGGCATTGGGATCGAGCGCGTTGAGGAATGTGCCCTCAAAGGGTGCCAGACGATCTCCCAGCACCTTGACGATGATGTCCGCAATGCCGGTCGGAAACTGGGGCCCTTCGTCTTCGGCATGCTCAACGTTGGATCCCGGACTGCTCATATCACTGTCCCTTCGCGTTGGGTACCGGCCTTTGCCGGGCAATCGGCGCTCGCTCCTCGCAATCCGCCGGAGGCTGCTGTGGCCCGCTGGTGGCCGCTTGCGACATCACAGTGCCCTCGGCCGACGAGACGTCGCATCCGTACTTCTCCCGTAGAACCCCACCGAGGAGCACGTGTCGCGCCACCGACACTGCCGTTGCCGACGGACTCAGGACCACTTCGAGCTCTGATCACGTAGGTCTTCTCGACCGCACGTGCCCAGGTCTAGGCAGCGCGCATTCGGTAGTTGTCACTGACGCGAACGCGTCATGGTCTGCGCCAACCTGATTGCGCCCACATGTGCTGACCCGCTGGGCCAACTCTTCCCGGCTGGGGAAAAGAACCGTCCCCGGCCGGGGCGCTCTGCGGGTCCACCCCGACAAGCGGGCGAGGGCGAGGAAACGCAAGGCACGCTCCGCCCGTCATCGACGTCGACCACCGGCATGCCGGCGGAACGACGTTCCGCCAAGTCTGAGGTACGTCATCGAACAGGAAGCCAACATGCCTACTCCAGCACAGCAGCAGATCATCGCGGTCAAGCCGATCGCCGTGCCCTTCGACGGGCGCGACGTGGACCTCCAGGTGAAGGTCACCGCACCGAGGCAGGGCAACAACCTGCCCGTCATCGTGTTCTCGCACGGCAACGCGTGGTCGATGGACGGCTACGAGCCGCTCGTCGACCGGTGGGCGGCTGCAGGTTTCGTCGTCGTCCAGCCCACCCACCTCGACTCACGGCGCAACGCCATCGGGTTCGACGACCCGAGGTTCCAATCCATCTGGCGGGTGCGCATCGCCGACCTCCGCGCAGTCCTCGACCATCTCGATCAGGTCGTCGGCGAGGCCGGACTCGCCGACCGGGTCGACCTGGCGCGAGTGGCGCTCGTGGGCCACTCCTGGGGGGCCCAGACGGTCGGCGCGCTTCTCGGCGCTCGCGTGTTCGACGCGGCCGGCAACGCCGAGGAGGACTTCTCGTGCGAGGGCATCACCGCCGGCGTACTGATCGCAGCGACCGGGACCGGCGACTCCCTGACGCCCTTCGCGCAAGAGCACCTGTCGTTCATGCGGCCGGACTACACCACGATGACTGCGCCCGCTCTCGTCATCGCCGGCGACAAGGACCAGTCGAAGATGTCGACGCGAGGACCGGAGTGGTTCCTCGACGCATACGAGCTGAGCCCGGCGCCGAAGAGCCTCATGGTGATCCCTGACGGCGAGCACACGCTCGGCGGGATCGCCGGAGAGGCCGTGAGCGAGACGACCGACACCGATGGGGCCCGGGTCGCACTCGTGGCCGACGCCGTCAGCGCCTACCTCCTCGAGGCACTCGACGTGGACACCAGTGTCTGGTCGAAGTTCAGCGATGAGGCAGCGTCCGAACGAAGGGCCTCGTTCGCGCAGAAGAGCTGACCCTCGAACTCCTCCGCCGTTCTGAGCGGCTCACCCGGTGGTCAGGCCGGGGGAGCCCTCGCGGCCGGCTCCAGAGACGGCACAAGGCCGCACTCCTGCTGCACGCGACACCACCCCTGCCCCTGCCGAAAACCTCGTCCGTGCAGGTCAAGCCGCATGTTCGTACTCGTTGAGGGTTCCGCCCAGACGTTGCCGTCTTCAGACGTTCAGGTAGGCGATCTGGTCTGATTCGTTGATCGGCGGCGGCAGCGGCTTCAACGGGCGAGCATTGGCGATGCCTTGATGCGGGCGATGCTCGTTGCAGAAGGTCTCGAACTCGCCTAGTGCGGGGAGCAGGTGCCGCTGGTTCCAGATCAAAGTCCGGTCGAGGAGCTCACGGCGGCAGGTCTGCACCCACCGTTCCGTCAATGCGTTCATCCTCGGCATCCGCACCCCGGTGAGCATCGTCTGGATTCCGGCATCGGCCAGGACGGCGTCGAACGACTCGGGGAACTTGCCGTCCCGGTCGCGGATCAGGAACCGTGCCCGGCAACTCGCGTCCTCCAAGTCCATGACCAGGTTCCGGGCCGCCTGGGTCACCCACGCAGCGGTCGGGTGAGCGGTGGCGCCCAGAACCCGGACACGGCGGGTGCGATTTTCGATGACCGCCGGCACGTACATGCGGGCGCCGGCGAGGGTCACGGTATCCACGAAGTCACACGCCAGCAGCGCCTCGGCCTGCGAGCGCAGAAACCCGCCCCAGGTCGTGGCGGAACGCTCAGGTGCCGGATCAACGCCGGCGTCCTTGAGGATCTCCCAGACGGTAGAGGCGGCTACCTTGACGCCGAGCACCAGCAACTCGCCGTGCACCCGCCGGTAACCCCAACCCGGGTTCTCCCGCACCAGTCGAAGTATCAGCCTGCGGATGGAACGGACGGTCGGTGGGCGGCCCGGCCGCTTGGGTATGGATCGAGCGGCGTGCCGACCCGCGATCAGGTCGCGGTGCCAGCGCAGCACCGTGTCCGGCCGCACCAGTAGCCGCATCCGCCGTAACACGCTGGGACGGAGTCGGTGCAGCAACGCCGCGAGCAGTGCTCGGTCCGGAACGGTGAACCGCACCCGTGCACCGTCGAGTTGCCGCTCCAGCACGGTGATCTGGTGCCGCAGCACCAAAATCTCGGCGTCCTTCTCCCGATCGGTCATCGGCAGGAGACGCAGCACCGCGAACGCGTTGGCCGCGGTCAAGTAGGCCAGTCGCAAGAACACAGCCGCCCATCATCCCGCGACGACCGCCCTGCCGCCGCCTGTTTCGCAGCTGATCAAGCACGGCGCCCGAGCACCCCTCTACGCCTTCCACCTGCGTGGACGTAATTTTCGGCAAGCACACCGCCGAAACGCGGAATTGTCCATCTCGTGTCCACCAAGACCCGGAATTGTCCATCATTCCGCGGAACCTACCCCCCTGTAGGGTCCGGATGATCATGAGCACTCGCCGGCCGCTGACCTGCGGCACTCTGACGGGTGAGCAATGATGCCTTGCTGGCGTTCCGGATGATCACGAGAAATGAGGCTCGGGCACGATCCGCGAATTGCGTCCCGCAACGCCAGAGCGTGGGAGGTCTTCCGTCGCCGCGCCCACGCGGTCAGCACCAAGGTTCCTAGTCGGAAACACCACCGCTTCGGGCTCAGCATCACTAGAAGTCAGGGCCGGGGCCGTAGACTGCACTGGCCTCATCCTTGCGGCCAAGCGCCCCCAGGTTCGCGCTCAGCCGGATGCGGACCCGTTCGGTCCGGTCGTCTTTCTTGCCCAGGAGCCGTTCGTACCGGTGCAGCACATCGGTATTCAACTCCCTGGCGGTCTCGTGGTCACCCATCTTCTGCAGCGTGATCGCGACATTTTCAGCCGCGAGCAGGGTCGACAGGTTGTCGGTTCCGAAGAGGCGCCGGTTTCGTTCGTGCACGTCCCGGTAGGTGGCGAGCGCCATCTCGTACTCGCCTAGCCCGAAGAGGCTGGTGGCGAGCTGGGTCGTGGCGTACAAGGTTGTCCTGTCGTCGCCGCCGAGAACGCGGGTGCAGACGCTTACGGTGTCCTGGCTCAACCGCAGCGCTTGGTGATAGTCCTCGACGTTATTGAAGCACCTGCAGAGATCCGCGGTCGCATGCAGTGTCACCGCATGGTTCGCGCCGTGGGCTTCGGTTCGCAGTTGCACCGTTTCACGCAGCAGGGGAAGCGCCGTGTTGCCGTCGCCGATGTCGAGCAGGCACAGCGCGCAGTACTCGGCGGCGCTAACCCGGTCCGCATGCCGCATGCCTAGTTCCGCGCTCCAGCGGTGGTAGACGTCCTGGGCCAGGACCGCGCCGAGGTCGCTCCGGTTATTCGTGTGCAGATGCCACAGCAGGTCCAGCACGAGAGCCCGGAACTGTTCTGGCTTCCCTATGGGTACGCCTGTCTGTGAGGTGAAGCCGAGCAGGACCCGCAGGTCCGATGTGAGCGTGTCCCAGTCATCCTCGGCGTCTCGGTCGGCTGGGTCGAGTGAGGGGACGGCGGCGAGTCGGTCCCGGGCCTGTTCGCATGCCCTCGCCAGGTCTGCGGTCTGGGTCCGGAAGATCTCCTGGATGTCGCGGTGCGCGCGCTGGATCGTCTCGCCGGCTGTCATGCCTGGCGCTCCTCGGTGCTGTCGGCAAGGCGTTCAAGGCGTACCCCGTCGACAACCGGCGGGATCGTGCCGCCGGGTGCCATGCATGCCAGCCCGCGCCGGATGGCGTCCGCGAGAGTGGCCGCCACCTCGATCCCGGCGGCATCGGTCAGCGGTTCCGCTGCCGCCTCCAGCAGCCCCATGGCATCTCCCCAACTAGCAGCCGCTGATTGATACAGCGCGCGAAGCGCCGCACCGGGATCGGTTGCGACGAGCACCGGGAACAGCCGGGCACGTACGTCGGCGAGTGCCCAGGTCTCCCAGCGGAAAGGAGCGCTTTGTTCCGTCTCGGAGTAGAGCGCTGCCGGATCGACAAGTCCGCGCAGGGACCGCGCTTCGGCGAGCCTGGACAAGGCATCGACTCGCCGTGCCGGGTCCTCGCGGCTGGCCGCTTCGATGATCTGGTTGCCGAGCGCACGAAGGTCCGCGGAGTACTCCGGGCGGGCATCCGCGGCGAAGGCCACGAGCCCGGCCGCCGCGGGTAGCGAACCCTTTCCGATCATGTCGCCGACCTTGGCCTTGAACTCGGGGCTGAGCGGTTCTCCAGGTGCGGGCGTCACGAGGTCGACGACTGCGCCGTAACGCGGATCGGCGATCCGTACCCGTGCCGCATTGGACCGGTAGCCGGGAACGGCCGTGCTGATCCGGAATTCCTGGTAGGCCGCCTGTGCTCGCGCGATGTCGAACAGCCAGTCACCGTCGTCCGCCCGGAGCAGGTTCTGGTGGGCTTCGGCGAAGAGTGTGTACGCTCTCCGCCTCGCGATGGATTCGTTCGCGTAGTAGCGCGACAGCCAGGTCCACATGGAGATGTGCATCGTGTGCTCGAGGAACGTGAGGTCGTTGAGCGCGTCCCAGTCTTGACGTCGGCAGCCGTACGAGCGGACGGCGACCTCGAAACGGACCTGATGATCGGGGCGCGCGTAGGCCCAGGCTCGCCTGTCGGTGTCACCCATCTCGACGTGCCAGCGGTATGGCTCAAGCTCCGCGAGTGCCCGGTCGAGTTCGCGTGACAGCGCTTCCGCCGCGGGCCCGTGGTCGGGGGCGTGCCCGGCCCGGTGCAATCCGGCGAAGCCGACCGCACACTCACCCGGATCCGTGATCGCCCGCATCAGCCGGGCCGCACGAGCGAGATCGGTGGTCGCCTCGTGTTCGGCGAGTACGCGGAGAGTCCTGGCCAGGCTGTGCGGACCTCCGGCGACGGTGCGGACGGCGCGGACGACATCGGCCGGGTCCCGGTAGAAGTATCTCTTTGTGCACGCGGACCAGTCCTGGCTGAGGTTGTAGATCGCCATGCCGCCCTCGATGGAGTAGTGCCGGATCGGACGCTGCTCGCCGATGGGATGCACTGGGAACATCTCGAACTGCGGGGCATGACCGACAGACGGGGCACGTTTCCGCGTATAGCAGGCGGAGACCCATGTCGTTCCGGTCAGCGCCTCGATGTCGCCGGATCGAGCCGTGATCTCGTCGACCAGCCGGTCCGCCGCGCGCTGGTCGCCTTCATCCAGGCAGCGATGGGCGATGTCCGCCAGGACGGAGTATCTGTCCGCATTCACGTCGCGCTCGAGTTCGGGGACACCACGATCATCGACCGCGCCCGAAATGGCGAATAGCGACGAGGTCCATCTCGTCTGAGAAATTTCCCTGGCGACCTCGGCCGCGCGGGCAAGATCGTGCCGGGCGAATTCCATGGCCGCGTCCCGGAGGCTCTCGTTCCGGTAGAGGTTCTCCAGCGAGCCCGCGGTGTCGGCCACGGCGGGAATGGCGGCGTATTCTTTTTCGATCAGCGGGAGCGCGGTCGCGCGGTCGGTGGGATCCAGCGTCGACAGTACGTGCACTTTGGCCCATCCGTCGCGGTTCCCCGCCGCCGCCATGAGCCGGTTGCCGAGGGAGCGTGCCCTGGCGGGTTCGCCCCACTGGGTCCACAGCTCTATTCCATGGAGAAAACCCGGGGCGCGGACTGTGCAGGGGACCGTGGCATCGAGCGTCGCCAGCAGCATCCGCGCCGTCATCCGGTCTTCCGCGATCGCCGCGGCCGCCGCGGCGACGTTAGTGGCGAACTTCTCGCCGGCCGCCGCGTCGAACATCTCCGCTCGCAGCGCGGCGAGCCGGCCGGTGGCCTCGCCCGTGTCGTGCCGTCTCCACAGCGCGGCCAGCCGTGCCAGCCCGGGAAGCCGCGCGGCTGGGTTGAGACGGGCCAGGGCCCCTTCCGCCTCGCGCAGGATCGAGCGCACGTCCGGGGCCGCGGCGCGATCCGCGAGGTCCAGGTAGGCATCCGCCCGGTCGCGGTCGTCCCGGATACGGGCGATCAGTTCGCGTGCCCGTCGACCGTCGCCCGCAGCGCGGGCCGCCTCCCGGTACAGCGGGTCCGGTTGCGCCACCTTGCCGGACCCGATGGTCTCCGCGCCGTGCCGCCACAGGCGCAGCGCACGTTCGAGGTTTCGTGGAGCGAGCACCAGCGCCGCGGCCTTCATCGCCTCCCATGCGGAGGATTTGCGACCGTGGTCGCCGCCGGGATCGCCTGCGACGGTGACCGCGTTCTCCACCAGCAACTCGATCAGGTCCTCCACCGACGGATCGCCGGGGCCGGGCACGGCATAGCGGAGTATTTCCAGGATGGACGTGAACCGCTGAACCGATGGCGGGAGCGTCGCGGCCCGATCCAGCGCCTCCCGGAGCCTCCCCCGCCGGGCCAGCAGGCCGAGCGGCTTGGGGGGAAGCGCGGCATCGGCCTGGGCACCCTGATGGCGGATGACCCCCAGGTACACCACCTGAGCCAAGCCGTCCGTCAGGTCACCGGCACGCGAGACTCGTTCGGCGGCGTGATCGGCGAGTTCCATGAACCGCCAGTCGTTCCCGAACTCCGCCCGGATCGCCTGCCGCAGTCCGGGGCAGGCCAGGCTCACCAGGCCGCCCGCACCGTCCTTGTCCGAACGCTCCACATGAGCCGCCAGGTGCGCCAAGCCGTACCGGTCGACCTTTGGCCAGTCGACGTCGTCCCACGTGTCGGCGCCCGCGCGGTAGTGACGCACGATCCGCCCGTGCCACAGGGCCTCACGGACGTGGCATTCCGGGCATTCGTGGGCCGCCCGTTCGCTGACCAGGAATTCGGCGATCGACTCGTGGAAGAACGCGAGCCGGTCGTTGCGCCTGTCGAGCAGCCAGCGCATCCGGCTCACCACCACGTCGACCGAGTCGATCTCGACGCGGACGCCGGACAGCTCCGTGAGCTGCTCGATGGTCAGCGGCTCGCGTGCCACGGCGAGGACGCCGAGGATGCGTCTTCCGACGCCCTCCCACGCCGGCGTGACCGTGTCCGTCGGCGCTTGCGGGTCCTCGATGAGCTGCATGCCGAGTTGCTCGATATCCCGGCGGGCGGTCTCCGCGAAGAAGCCGTAGATGTCCGCGAGATCGGATCCGAAGTCGTCCAGCTTCAGCAGCTTGGCGACGAGGTCGTCGTTGTGGTCGGCGGACGCGTCATTCAGCGCGTGCGCGTAGCTCGCGAGGTACTGGAAGTTTCCCGACGCGTGCCGCGCCACCCGCTGCCGGAACTGGTCCGGAATGAGCCCGTTGGCCGCCAGCTCCCGCTCCGCGTGCGAGGTGCCGAGCGCGGTCTCGGCGTACTTGACCAGGTCGGCGCGAACCCGCGTGTCGGCGAGGTCGAGTTCGATCCTGGTGAGCATCGGACGCCGACCCAGCAGGTCCAGCGCCCGGTGCGGCCGGGACGTGATGACCAGGCGCACGTTGGGTGGCGGGGGAGTTCCGGCGCTCAGCCAGTTGATGAGCCCGTCGCCCTCACCGGACCGGGCGGCGTCGTCGAGCCCGTCTATCAGGACCACAATCCGGGCCGCTGGATTCTGCTCGAGCAGGACCTTCGCGGGGGCCCACAGCGCCAGGTAGGCGAGGTTGTGGGGCTCCAGCAGCCGGGGCTCCAGCTGGGCCGTTCCGATCCGCACTCCGGTAACGACGCCGTCGCCTTCCACGCGCCCGACTCGCTGCTCTACATCCAGGATGGAATGATCCGGGTCGCCAGCATGCATGGCGGTCTCGTGGAACGGGGAGACGACGAGGTCGTCGATCGTGACCCCGATGGCGCTCCCGCCGGGTCCGACCTGGTCGATGTCCATCTGGACGACGATCTTCAGCCGCTCCAGGGCGAATGCCGCTGGATGCCGCCGGGCGAGCTGGTGCCCGACCGAGAGCAGGAATGACGTCACGTCGCCGGGAGCGTGGACACCCTTGTCGGGCTGTCCGATGAAGTACCGCAGCCAGTCGTCGCGGTCTCTGGCGAGGCCGCAGGCCAGGGTGGTCTTGCCCGCACCCGGTTCTCCCGTCAGGAGCACGAACCGGCAGGCGTCTTCGGCGACAGCGGACTCGATGCCCTCCACCATCCAGCGCCGATCGATGAAGTTCACTCCGGTACGGTCACGGATGAACGCCTCGAACGGCCGGTCGTCCTGCGGCTCCACGGTCAGCTCCCCTGCTTGAGCTCGACCCCGATGAGCTCACCGCCCGCTTCGACGCTGCCGGCCCGTACGTCGCCCTCGATGTGTCCAGCGGCGCGCCCGGTCGCGACGGCGACGGCCTTACCGGCGACTACGCCGTCGACGTTGATCGTGCCCCGTACCGTCGGTGACGGCTCGCCGGAGCGAACGCTTGGCTGCTCTTCCGCGTGCTCCCCGCCTGCTTCCTCGCTCGCCTTCGGCGGCACCGCCGCCGGCAGCGCCCCGTTCCGGCTGCCGCCGGCCCTGAGATGCGCCTCCAGGCGGGACAGGGAAGCGCCGAGTCGATCGCCCGCGTGAGCGGCCGCGTTCGCTGCCTTCTGATAAATCTGGTGGGCTCTGGCCGGGTGCCCGGCGTGGCTCGCCGCCCGCATCCAGAGTTCGACGAACTCCGCGTCCAGCAGCGCCTGCGGGTCGTTGGCGGCGCGCTGCTCGCATTCGTCGAGCACCAGCGCATGGTCGTGCCGGCTCATCCGCTGCGCTAGGCAGTGGATCACGGCGTCCCGGTACTCCATCCGCAGCGTCTGCCCGGTGTTGTCGGCCCACTGGCCGCGCAGACCGCGCAACGGGTGCCCACCGTGCAGGCCGGTCGCCGTTGGTCCCCACTCCCGCAGCGCCCGCTGCATGAGCCCCAGGCTCTCCGCGTCATCGACGCGGCGAGCCTCGGCGCACATGGCGCGGAAGCGCAGCACATCCGCCTGCTCCTGCGTGACGGGCAGACAGTAGCCGCCATCGCGTGCGGGTACCGGGTCGCCATCGGGCGATGCCCGCCGCAGCTCACGGCGTAATTCGGACGCCACCCGCTCGACCCCGTGCTCCGGATACGGCGTCCTGAAGTCCCACAGGACCTCCTCCAGGCGCTCCCTGCCGACCACCGCGCCCCCCGCCATCGTCAGGACCGCGAGCAGATGCTGCTGCTGCCGGGACAGCTCGGCGGCCCAGCCGTCCTGCCGCGCGGCGACCCCGCTGAGGATCTCGAAAGTGATCAACGAACCTCCTGCGCACCCGTAGCGAACCGGCAGCGCACCCAGGAGCGCACCGGCATGGCAGACCGTGTCCTTGGCCGGGAGTTCCCCGGACAAGGACGAGAAGGGAAAAGACAATGGGCAAGGAAGGCGACTGGCCGGAGTTCAGGCTCGCGTGCAACGGGGGCGGCGGCTGCGTCGTGGTCGAGCACATCGCGGACGCAGTGGTCATCCGAGACTCCAAGAACCTGCACCAGCCGGGGCTGGTCTTCAGCAGGAGGGAGTACGCGGACTTCCGGCGCCGCGTCCGGGGTGGCACCTGGCCCCGGACCGTCCTGCAGTTCCTCGCGTCCGTGCTGCGGACGGCGGCGCTGATCCTGCGGCACGTCACCCACTGACCCCCCGGCCCGGGGTGCCCGGCGTTCTCCTCGCCGGGCACCCGGGGTGCCCCCGTGCTCATGACCCGTCCTCATAAGCCGTCCTCGGCGGGCTGCGCGCGGACGTCAGCGGCGATGCCCGAGAGCAGATCGCGCGCGTCCGGGCCGTAGACGGCCATCTGCTCCAGCAGCGGCCACTGGGCCCGGTAGAGGGCCACCTGTCCCGCGTCACTCACGGTGAGGTTGGCGTGCACCGTCTCCACCAGGACGAACGCATCTGCCCCCGGGTCGGCCGGCTCGATCACGACGAACCCGTGCGGCACGTGCGTGAGCGCCCGCGCGGACTGCGGAACCACCCCGATGACGACATTCCCAAGGGTGGCCACCGAGGCAATCCGGTCAAGCTGGGCGAGCATCAGGCTGGGCGGCCCCGGTCGCCACCGGAGCGCGGCCTCGGTGATGAGGAAGCCGAACTCCCGCGCCGGGTCGAACAGCGCGGCCTGCCGGTCCACCCGGCTCGCGGTCACGCCGGGTATGTCGGGCTCGGCATACGCCGGTTCGAACATGGCGACCACCCGTCGGGCGTACTCCGCTGTCTGTAGCAGGCCGGGCACCAGCGTCGGCTCATAGACCAGCACGGCGCGGGACCGGGCCTCAATCTGCTGGATATCGTCTTGCAGGTGGCCGTGCCCGCGCATCGCCACGTCCCAGGGATGCACCTCGGTGTAGGCGGCCTCGGCCAGCGCCACCGCCCTGCTGGCCACGTCCTCGGAAGCGCTGACCGCAGCCGTCCAGCCGGTCACCTCCGGGATAGTCGGGAGGGTAGCGCCGGACTCGATCCGCGAGATCTTCGACTGACTGACGCCGATCTGCTCCGCGAGCTGACGACCAGGCAACCCAGCCTGCTCACGGAGCCGCCGCAGCTCAGCGCCGAGCCGACGCCGCCTGCTGAGCAGCACGTGCAGATTCCCATCCCCAGCGGGCACAGCCCTCCCTGCGCAGTAAACGAATCAAGGCAAGCCAAACTGAATCATGGAGCATGCTCCTGCATAGTACGGCAAAACCGGGCCCCGCGTGGAGTTTGATTCAAGGAGTGTCATCTCGGGCGGCTGCCATGTCGTCGACGCCGATCAGCGGGCGGCGGAGAGACCTCAGCACGGCCGAGCGGGATCTCGGCCTTCCTCACATCTCCCTCCCGATGTGGCTGCGCTGCCGCCTGCTCCCGTGCGACCTGGAGGATCTGCAGTGCTTCGCGGATGAATTCGTGGCCGGCGTCCGTCGGGGACAGAGGCGTGCTGGACCTGTCGATGATGGGGAATCCGGCGGCTGTCTCGATCTTGGTGACCATTTGGCGCAGGGCGCTGTCGCGCCCGCCGTAGAGGGCGCGTGCTGCGGCGGCGAGGCTGTCGTGGCCGGGGATGCGGGTGATCAGTTCCAGTCGGGTGAGGGCGCCTGTGCGCATGGTGACGGCGCACATGGCGGGTGACGGCGGTGCGGGCAGGGTCAGGTGGCCGATGCCGCTGAAGTCGCTGTGCCGGCGGATCGGCAGGCCCCAGTTTCTGGCCAGGCTCTTCAGGTAGTGGGCGGTGACGACACGCTCGCGAGCGAGCGTGTCGATGCTGCGGAGCTTGTCGACGTACTCGCGGTGCAGCCATTCCCGGGTGATTCCCGATTCCGGTGGCGGCCGTCGACAGGTGGGCCGCTGGGGCCACGCCGTCGATCTGCAGGAGCCTGCGGATGGTGGCGGTGGCGCAGCCGGCCATGGCGGCGATCTCGGTGATGGGCAGGTTCTGGTGCTCGTAAAGGTCCCGGAGCCGGGCAGGGCTGAGGACTTCGGCCCGCGGAGGAGAGACGGGCAGGCCGTTGGCGGTGGCGGGCGGCGGGCCGGTGCCGGCAATCTCGCAGTACAGCCGGACATGCTCGGCGGTTAGGCCGAGGACACTGGCCGCCTCGTGCACGGAGCCGGTCCCGGCCAGCACGGCGGCGACCTCGTCTCCTGCGAGGCTGGTGGGGTCGGCGCCGGGCCAGTCCTACAAGGTGACCCAGCAGGCGGGCGGTTCCCAGGTGAGGGGCTCGGTGATGCCGTACCGGGCGAGGTTTGCCTCGGCCTGCTGGCGCAGGAAGGCACGCAGCGGGCCAGGTGCGCTGTAGCGGAAGCTGGTGCAGTGCCAGCCGAACGGCTTCCTCGCCCCGGGGATGGCGGGGTGCTCGCCGGTGAGCAGGACGAGCAGGTACCAGTGCAGCACGGCCAGGCGGGGGGCGTAGCTTCTGCTCCAGCCGTGCTGGAGGCGCAGCCGTGTGTAGGCGTCAAGGTCCAGGGTGACCGATTCCGGGCCGGTGAACAGCGCGCGGCGCCGCGTGTCGTTGATGGGACTGCCGTGCTCGTCCAGGGCGCAGGCGAGTTGGGCCAGTACTGACGCCAGCGGGGTAAGGCCGCGTTCGCGGTAGATGATGCGTTCCACTGCGCTGCGGTCGGTGTCGAAAGAGTGGTTGGCGAGCAGCGGGCTGGCGCACTCGAAGTTCAGCTGCGGTGGCCCTCCGGGCAGCAGCAGGAAGCTGGCACAGCCGCGCCGGAAGGAACTGCACGTGGCACTGTGCGGCGCGTCATCCTCGGCCGCGGAATGACGAGACCGCGGCAGCAGCCGCAGAGTCCAGCCTGGCCACAGCATCGCGGGGATCATCGCCGCGCGGCGGGTGATGGCCCCAGCGGACAGGACGGGCCAGCGGGGCCGCGGGGTAGCGCTGGCGTAGCGGAGCCGGGCGTGCAGGCTCGCGTCGCCGTCGAGGCCGCCGAGCACTTTGCTGACCATGTCGGGGCCGCACCAGGCCCTGTGCTTGCCGAATACCTCGTCCGTGCACGTCAAGCCGCATGCCGGTACTCGTTCAGGATGCCGCCAAGACGTTGACTTCTTCTGATGTTCAGCTGGGCGATCTCGTCGGGTTCGCTGATCGGTGGAGGTAGTGGCTTCAAGGGGCGTGCGTTGGCGATGCCCTGGTGAGGCCGATGCTGGTTGTAGAAGGTTTCGAACTCGCGAAGGGCGTGGAGCAGGTGCCGCTGGTTCCAGATCGACGTGCGGTCGAGGAGCTCGCGGCGGCAGGTCAGCACCCACCCTTCCATCACCGCGTTCATCCTGAGCATCCGCACCCCGGTCAGCACCACCCTGATGCCGGCATCGGCCAGGACAGTGTCGAACAGGTCGGGGAACTTGCCGTCCCGGTCACGGATCAGAAACTGCACCCGGCAGCCCACGTCCTCCAGGTCCATGACCAGGTTCCGAGCCGCCTGGGTCACCCACGCTGCGGTCGGGCGGGCGGTGGCGCCCAGAACCCGGATGCGGGCGGGTGCGGTGCTCGATGACCGCCAGCACGTACGTGCGGGCGCCCATGAGGGTCACGGTCTCCAGGAAGTCGCACGCCAGCAGCCCCTCGGCCTGGGAACGCAGGAACCCGGCCCAGGTGGTGGCGGAACGCTCGGACGCCCGGATCGATGCCGGCTTCCTTGAGGATCTTGCACACGGTAGGGGCCGCGACCTTGACGCCGAGCACCAGCAGTTCACCGTGCACCCGCCGATAGCTCCAGCCCGGGTTCTCCCGCACCAAGCGGAGTACCAGCAGCCGGATGGAGCGGACGGTCGGTGGCCGGCCCCGGCCTTGTGGGGTTGGATCGGGCGGCGCGCAGGCCCGCGATCAGGTCACGGCGCCAGCGCAGCACCGTGTCTGGCCGTACCAGGAGCCGTATCCGCCGAAGTCCCACCGCGACGCAACGGGTGCAGCAGCGCCGCGAGCAGTGCCCAGTCCGGAGCGGTGAACTGCACCCTCGTCGCCTCCAGTTGGCGTTCCAGCACCGTGATTGGATGCCGTGGCACCAAGATCTCAGCGTCCTTGTCCCGATCGGTCATCGGGAGCAGGCGGAGGGCCGCGAAGGTGTTCGCCACGGTCAGGTAGGCCAGTCGCAACAGCACAGCCACCCATCCTCCCGCGGCACAGCGGTGTCATGGCCCGGCCGGAACCGCCAAGCCCGGCGCCGCTGCCTGCCGGGCACTACGTCTCTCACCTGCACGGACATAGTTTTCGGCAAGCACACGGTTCGAACTCGGAGTTCCCGAGTCGGAGCCAGGCGATATTGCCTTCATGCTGGGCGGCCCGCAACGACCACCCAGTCCTTTCACCGCATAACGGACAAGCCCATCCCAGGTTCTGGACACCGGCCGCTACTCAGCTGGACGTCCTGAGCCGCCTCACCATGCGTCTGCCGCTCCAGCGGACCAGAATTTCTGCACTCATCATGACGACCCGAAGCCACTCAATAGCGCTTGGTCACATCACTTCACATGCCGCATCCTTACTGCCCCCAATGCGCCAGGCCTGATGTGGCCAGGACCGATCAGATTGATACATAGCCGAGACTAACGTTCATCACTATCATCTCACCATGGGCACGGAACATAGCAATGATCTAAGAACCTTTTGTCGGCAAGTCCAACAGCGCTCGGTAGAGCACCAGCAAGCTATGCCCGTCGTCATAGAAAATGGCTGGCGATCAATTAGCGTAGGCATCCTGCGACAAGAGCTTGACTCAATGGTCCGCGTAATCTACCTGAATTCACAGCCACCTGAACGCCAGGCTCAACTACTTGCCGACTCAGTGAATGGTGAGCGCTGGAGAGGCGCTTCAGGGAAACCTGTATTCGATAGACAGATGGTGGACAATACAGGAATTTCGGATGGCTGGCCGAAGATAGTTTACAAGTTTGGCTGCACCTTCATTCACCTGTCCAGCTCTCACGACCATATGGCGCGCGACCCTTTCCAGGCGCTACCCATCCATGAACGACAGATCATTGTTGATTACATCAACTATTACCACGACAATAAGCCTCTCGATCCAGTGACGATTGATTCTGATTTTGAGACCGTACACCTCTATGTGCCATACATTCTAGAAAAGATATCTACGAACCTTGAGTTTGAACTTGAAAAACTCGAGAATGGCAAGCTCACTTAGCATTGATCTCGACATCCCCTCGATTTAAACCGGTTAAGTACGGCGACCGGACGACGCGTCGAAGCGGCACCCGCATGATCGCGTAGCCACCGCGCCAGCCACTCCCCCACCGTAACCGCCGAGCAAGCCACGCGATCACCAACAGCCCATGGCGGCTCGTTGTCGGCTCGGCAGTTCTGAAACTAATCGGCATGCAGTAACATTGGACAGCAGGAAAATCGGGCGAGATGCGGACGGTTCGGCATACAATGCCACTGTGCAACCCGTTCCGACACGACAATTTCGGACTTTTAATCCGTAGGCTGTGGGTTCGAGTCCCACGCGACCCACCCTTCCTGACCTGGGCAAACACGGCTCCCACTGCTCGCGGTCACGCTGCCCGCGCGTGCGGCGCTGCGCCGCCGGTCCTAGCGCACGCCCACGGGGCGGGAGCCGGCGTCGCGCCTGCTCCCGCCCCGGCGTCCTCTCGGTGCGCCCGGTGGTGGTCAGGATCGCGAGACGACCTCGGGGCGGCCGGCCAGGGGCGTGAGGTGTTTGAGGGCCTGGAGGATGTCGGCTACCTGCTCCTTGGCGTCGCCGAAGAGCATGTGCGTGTTGTCGCGGAAGAAGAGCGGGTTCTGGACGCCGGCGTACCCGGTGGCCATGGAGCGTTTGAACACGATGACCTGCCGGGCGTTCCAGACCTCCAGGACGGGCATGCCGGCGATGGGGCTCGCGGGGTCCTCCTCGGCGGCGGGGTTGACGATGTCGTTGGCGCCGATCACCAGGACCACGTCGGCGGCGCCGAAGTCGTCGTTGATCTCGTCCATCTCCAGCACCAGGTCGTAGGGCACCTTGGCCTCGGCGAGCAGCACGTTCATGTGGCCGGGAAGGCGGCCGGCGACCGGGTGGATGCCGAACCTGACCTGGACGCCATGGTCACGCAGCCGCGCGGTCAGCGCGGCGACCGGGACCTGTGCCTGGGCGACGGCCATTCCGTAGCCCGGAACGATGATCACCGAGGAGGCCGCGGCCAGCGCTTCGGCGCTCTCCTCGGCGGTGATCTCCCGGTGCCGGCCGTGGTCGGCGCCGGACGCGGCGGCCGCCTCGAGGCCGAAACCGCCGGCGATGACCGAGAGGAAGGAGCGGTTCATCGCCCGGCACATGATGGCCGACAGGTAGGCGCCCGAGGAGCCCACCAGCGCGCCGACGATGATCAGGAGGTCGTTGCCGAGCAGGAACCCGGACGCGGCGGCCGCCCAGCCGGAGTAGCTGTTCAGCATGGAGACCACCACCGGCATGTCGCCGCCGCCGATGGAGGCGACCAGGTGCCAGCCGAGCAGCAGCGCCAGCGCGGTGACCGCGATGAGCTGCCACGGCCGGGGCTCGACGACGAAGGCGACGGTGAGCGCGAAGAACGCGACGACCGCCGCGACGTTGAGCAGGTTCTTGCCCGGCAGCATCAGCGGCGCGGACTTCAGCCTGCCCGACAGCTTGCCGAAGGCCACGACCGAGCCGGTGAAGGTGACGCCGCCGATGAGGACGCCGATGAAGACCTCGGCGCTGTGGATGCCGAGCATGCCCTCGCGGGCGAGCGCCGCCGCCTCCGCCCCCTCGGGATGGTGCTCGACGTGCAGGTAGCCGCTCCAGCCGACCATGACCGCCGCCAGCCCGACGAAGCTGTGCAGTAGTGCGATGAGCTCGGGCATCGCGGTCATCTCCACCGCCCTGGCCCGGTTCAGGCCGATCAGCGCGCCGACCGCGACCGCGGCCATGAGCAGCCCGAGCGCGGGGAGGCCGATGCCGCCGTCGATGGTGAGGGCGACGGTGGCGGCGAGCGCCACGGTCATGCCGAGCATGCCGTAGGTGTTGCCCAGGCGCGCGGATTCGTGCCGTGAGAGCCCGGCCAGCGCGCGGATGAAGAACAGCGCCGCGACGATGTACGCCGCGGTCGCCGCGGTTGCGACCGTCATTGCCTAGCTCCTGATGAACATGGCGAGCATGCGGCGGGTGACCGCGAATCCGCCGAAGACGTTGATGCTCGCGAGCAGGATCGCCGCGAGTGAGAGCACGGTGATCGCCGTGCTTCCCGCGCCGATCTGCACCAGCGCTCCGACCACGATGATCCCGGAGATCGCGTTGGTCACCGACATCAGCGGGGTGTGCAGTGCGTGGTGCACGTTCCCGATGACGTAGTAGCCGATCACGATGGCCAACGCGAACACGGTCAGGTGCACCTGCAGCGCCGCCGGCGATATCGCGATCAGGCCGAACAGCCCGGCGGCCGCAAGGGCGGCGCCGAGCCGGCGCAGCGCCGGGTTCGGCGCGCCGTCCGCGTCGTCCCCCTCGGGGTCCGGCTGCGCCGGCTGGGCGGTCACCGGTGCCGCCGACACCGGTACCGGGGGCGGCGGCCAGGTGAGCTCGCCCTCGCGGACGACGGTCATCGAGCGTTGCACGACGTCGTCGAAGTCCAGGACGAGTTCGCCGTCCCGTTGCGGGGTCATCGACTCGATCAGATTGACCAGGTTGGTCCCGTACAGCTGGGACGCCTGCGCGGGCAGCCGCCCGGCCAGGTCGGTGTAGCCGAGGATGACCACGCCGTTCCCGGTGACCACCCGCTCGCCGGGAACCGTGCCCTCGACGTTGCCGCCGTTGGCCGCGGCCATGTCGACGATCACCGACCCCGGCCGCATCGTCGCCACCATCTCGGCGGTGATCAGCTTCGGCGCGGGCTTCCCGGGGATGAGCGCGGTGGTGACGATGATGTCCACGTCACGGCACTGCTCGGCGTAGAGCGCGGCGGCGCGGGCGTTGTAGTCGTCCGACATCTCCTGGGCGTACCCGGTGTCCGGTGCGTCGCCGGTCTCGGCCTCGGCGACCGCGAGGTAGTCGCCGCCGAGCGAGCGCACCTGGTCGGCGACCTCCGGCCGCGGGTCGGTGGCCCGGACGATCGCGCCGAGGCTTCCGGCCGCGCCGATCGCCGCGAGCCCGGCGACGCCGGCCCCCGCGACCAGCACCTTCGCCGGCGGCACCTTGCCCGCCGCGGTCACCTGACCGGTGAAGAACCGCCCGAACTCGTGTGCGGCCTCGATCACCGCCCGGTACCCGGCGATATTGGCCATCGAGGAGAGCACGTCGAACGACTGCGCCCGGGAGATCCGCGGCACCGCGTCCAGGGACAGTGCCGTGATGGGACGCCTGGCGAGGTCCTCCACCAGATCCGGCCTGAACCGGGGGCTCAGCAGGCCGATCAGTGCGGCTCCCGGTCGCAGTGCGTCCAGTCGCCCGGGTGGGGGCGGGTCGACGCCCAGCACCACGTCCGCGGCGACCGCGTCGCCGATGGCGGCGCCCGCGGCCTCGTACCGGTCATCGGGAAAGCCGGCTCCGGCCCCGGCGCCGGACTCGACGATCACCTCGTACCCGAGTTTCTGCAGACGGGTAACGGTGTCCGGCGTCACCGCCACCCGCCGCTCGCCGGGCGAATCCTCCTTGAGAACCCCAACGATCATGACAAGCACCTCACATCTCTCGCGCACCAGCGCGTGGTGCGCGGCGTCGCGCCGGTGGCCGGGGGGTGCCTGTCTGCCAGTGCGGCCGTGGGCGAGCGGACGGCGCCAAGTATCTTGGCATCAAGGTAATTCTGCCGCGAACGCGACCGCTTCCGCCACACACTGTGTGCCAGTCTTGGCTGTGACATTTGGGCACTTGCGCACTGCCCCCGCGGGAGTACGCCTCGCCTCACCAGCCCGTTTCGAGGACGTCGTCCAGCGCTTCGGTGAACTCGCCGGCGTGCGCGGACGTGAACGTCAGCGGCGGTTATCGGACGGCCGTCACAGCATCTCGCGCACTTCACCCGAGAACATGACCACGGAGGCGACCTCGTAGGTGGCCGCGTCCTTGCCCGCCGCCGCCATCTCCGGGCTGCCGAGCGCGGTCTGGAGCGCGTCGGCGTCCTCGAACCACAGTTCGGCGACGAGGTAGGGCGCGTCGCCCCGGAGCGGGCGCGGCCGCGCCAGGGTGAACGACTCGATCCCCGGCAGCGCGCGGACCAGCGGCACGTGCACGCTCTCGTATCGCTCGTCGAACGCGGCGGGGTCGGCCGGGGAGAAGTACTGGACGGTGAGCCGGTGCATGGAGGGCCTCCGAGGCGGGAGTCGTGGCCATGGCCTGGTCATTGGCTGTGAACATCAACAGGTGGCAACCGGCCGACCTGGCAGGTCACCACGTGACAACCTCATCTCTGTTCGCCGTGTGCGTCAACGATCGCGTCCCTCGCGGGACTGACCGCGGTCCCGGGCGAGGCGGTGTACGGCGCGCCCAAGCACGCCGCGATCGGCTTCAGCCTGAGCACGCTCGCCGACCTGCGCCCGGCCGGGATCAAGGACATCGACATCTCCTGCGTCTGCCCGGACGGGATCTGGACCCCGATACTCCACGACAAGCTCACCGACCCCGCGTCGGCGCTGTCCTTCTCCGGCAGGTTGCTCCGGCCCGAGCAGGTCGTCGAAGCCATTCGCAAGATCTTGGACCGGCCGCGTCCGGTCACGGCGGTACCGGCCTGGCGGGGCCTGCAAGCACGTCGGCCTCGGTCCGGATGAGGCGGCGGACGATGAGGGCGGACGGCGAGGGGCGGCCGTCCCGCCGCTGCGTCAGGCACACGTGGACGGGGGGCGCGTCGCGCAGCGGAAGCCAGACCAGGTCGGCGATGTCCGCCGACGGGTTGAAGCGGGCGAGGATGCCGAGCCCGACCCCCTGGGCGACCATCACCTCGACGGTGCGCGCCGACATGGCCTGGACGACGACATCGGGGGCGGGCACGTGCCGGTGCAGCATGTCCCACATGACGGTGCCCGCCCGCATGGTGACGACGGGCCAGGTCTCAAGGTCGCGCCAATGGACGTGGCCGCGTCCGGCCAGCGGATGGTCGGCCCGCATGCAGACCCCCACCGGGGCGGACATGAGCGGTATCCGGTGCAGGCCCGGCGCGGCCGGGGTCCCCGGCATGGTGACCACCCCGAAGTCCAGTCCCCCGTCCAGCACGGCTGATTCGATGGCGGCCGAGGCCCCCTCGCGGACGGTGAACCGCAGCCCCGGATGCTGCTCCCGCAGCCGGCCCACGACCGGCGCGATGATCGTCTCCGCGGTCACCGAGACACCGCCGATCTGGACCCGGCCGCGGTAGGCGCCGCTCGACTCCATGGCCGACTGGCGCACCGCGTCCTCGGCGGCCACGAGGCGTCCCAGCGGCTCCATCAGGGCCTGGCCGGCCGGTGTCGGGCGGACGCCGTGCCGGCTGCGGGTGAGCAGGACGACGTCGAGATCCTCCTCCAGCAGGCCGATCTGCTGCCCGATGGTGGGCTGGCTGACGCCGCATTTCGCGGCGGCCGCGCGTAGCGACCCGGTCTCGATGGCGGCCAGGAAGTACCGCGCTCGTTCCACCCGCACGGGCTCACTATAGAAGGAAAACCTTTCACGGGTGAGCGCCGAATACGTCTTCCCGGTGCTCCGGTCGCAGGGCATCTTGACGTAGACCCATTTCCGGTCCGCGCCCCCAGGACCGTTCGTGAAAGGAATTCCATTGCCCGGTCCGCTGAGCGGAGTGCGCGTCCTGGACGTGTCGACGATCCTGGCCGGCCCGCTGGCGTCCTCGCTCCTCGGCGAGTTCGGCGCCGAGGTGATCAAGATCGAGCATCCCGCCGACGGCGACCCCGCGCGCCGCTATCCGCCGCTGGAAGACGGCGAGTCGGTCGCCTGGGCGATGCTGGCCCGCGCCAAGCGGAGCGTCACGATCGACCTGCACCGCGCCGAGGCGGCCGGCCTGGTCGGACGGCTGGCCGCCGCCGCCGACATCGTCGTGACGAACTTCCGCCCGGCGACGCTGCGCCGGTTCCGCATCGACTTCGACGACCTGCGGGCGTACCGGCCGGACCTGGTGATGGTCCATGTGAGCGCGTTCGGGCGCACCGGCCCCTACGCCGACCGTCCCGGCTTCGCCCGCGTCGCGGAGGCCTTCGCCGGCCTGACCTACCGGACAGGCGGCCCCGACCAGCCGCCGGTCTTCGCCGGCTACCCCGTGGCCGACGGCGTCACCGGCATCTACGCCGCGTTCGCGGCCATGCTGGCGCTGCGCCAGCGGGACATCACCGGCGAGGCCCAGCTGGCCGACATCCCCCTCTACGAGCCGCTGCTGCGGATGATGGAGGACTTCATCGCCGAGTACGGCGCGACCGGCGAGACCCGGGAGCGCCAGGGCAACCAGAACCCCCACATCAGCCCGAACAGCCTCTACCGCACCCGCGACGGCCGCTGGCTGGCCCTGCCCGCGTCGACCGAGCAGATGTGGCGCCGGCTGGTCAAGGTCATGGACGCCGCGGACCTCGCCGTCCACGACTCTATGACCGCCCGGCTGGAGCACCGCGAGGAGATCGAGGCGCGGGTCGCCGCGTTCGTCGCGTCCCACGACCTCGAACCGCTGATGGCGCTGCTCCTCGACGCCGGGGTGGCCGCCGGGCCGGTGAACTCGGCGGCGGACATCTGCGCCGACCCGCACATCCGCGCCCGCGGATCGGTGGTGGAGGTACCGGACGGAGGCACCGGCCGCCCGCGTCTCATGCAGGCGCCCGCCGGACGCTTCTCCGGGTTCGACGCCACCGTCGGCGACGCCGCGCCGGCGCTGGGCCAGCACACGACCGACGTGCTGCGAGACCTGGCCGGGCTCACCGAACCGGAGATCGACGAACTTCGCCACCGAGGAGCGGTCTGACCGAGAAAGAGCGTGCTCATGACCATGGCCACCCTGTCCATCATCGTGCTGGTCGCGCTGTTCGCGGCGACCCTGATCCCCGCATTCGACCTCGGGCTCGGCGCCCTGGTCGCCGCGTTCCTCCTCGGCCTCGCCGCCGATGTGGCCACGGACGACGTGACGGGATTCTTCCCCTCCGGCTTCTTCGTCCTCATCGTCGGGGTGACGGCCCTGTTCGCCGCCGCCCATCTCAACGGGACACTCGACTGGCTGCTCGACCTCATGCTGCGGCTGGTCCGCGGCCGGCTGGTGCTGATCGTCCTGGTCCCCTTCGCGATCGGCGCCGTGCTCACCGCCGTCGGCACCCTGCCCGCGGCCGCGACCGCGATCGTCTCCCCCATCGCGCTGGGCTTCGCCGCGCGGTACCGGGTCTCACCGCTGATCGCCGCCGTCCTCGGCGTCACCGGGATCATCAGCGGGCTGCTCTCGCCGCTCGCCGTCTACGGCGTCACCGCGCGCGAGCTGAGCGAGGAGCAGGGCATCGCCCTCCCCGGCTCGGCGCCGGTGTCCTTCCTGCTCGGCGGCCTGATCACCGGCCTGCTGGTGTGCACGGCCCTGATGCTCGTCGGCGTACGGACCGGCGCGATTCCGTCCGGCCGGGTGGCCGCCCCGTCCGGTCCCGCCGCACCGGACGGCCTCGCGCCGGACGGCGCGGCGACTGATGGCGGCCCACCGGAGGGCACCGCTCCGGAGCCCCCGGCGAAAACCTCCGTGTCCACCGCCACGGCCGGGACGGCGACGGTCGTCGCCCCGGCGCCCGCGGGGACGCGGGACCAGTTCCGAGTCCGCGCCCTCACGGTCTCCTGCCTGCTCGCCGTGGTCGTCCTCTCGGTCGGGTTCGACATGAACGTGGGCTACCTCGGGCTCACCGCGGCGCTGGTCCTGCAGCTGGCGCTCCGCCTGCCACCCGGCGAGATCGTCTCCAGGATCCCGTGGAACGTCGTCCTGCTGATCGGCGGCCTGCTGACCTACGTCGGCCTGATGCAGCACCTGGGCGCGTTCAAGCAGATCAGCGACATGCTCCGGGTGGACGGGTCGCCCATGCTCAGCCTGCTGGTGCTCTGCTACATCGCCGGGGTGACGTCCTTCGCCGCCAGCTCCATCGCGGTGTTCGTGACCGCCATGCCGCTGCTGCCCCCGCTGGTGGCCGACGGCGTGTCCCCGGTCGGCGGCGTGCTCGCCCTCGCCCTGGCCTCGGTGATGGTCGACATCAACCCGCTCGGCATCACCGGCGGCCTCATCCTCGGCGCCGCCGAACCCTCGGCACGGCCCCGCCTGTTCCGCAACCTGCTCATCTACGGCCTCATCTCGATTCCCATCGCCCCCTTCCTGACCTGGCTGGCCTTCAGCTGGTGGTGAGACCCCGGAGTCGCCACCGGGACCGGCCGCCTGCCGGCCGCCGGTCCCGGTCGCGCTCCGCCTGACCGTCAGCACCAGGAGAGGTTCAAGTTCGTGCGGGTCACGTTGCGGAGGGCCCAGCACGGCCGGGCACCGCATCCCGCGGTACCCGGCCGTCACGGGCCCCGCCGCGCGGCAGTGCCCGTTCGTACGCGGCGAGACGTCGGCCGCGCTCACTACTGACTTGTTGTGCACTCGGTGCCGTTGAGGCTGAACTCGGTCGGTGCGGTGTTCGTCCCGCCATAGGTGGCCTGAAGCCCGAAGGACGTGGCGGCTCCGGCGGCGATCGTGGCGTTGTAGGGGACGTTGCGGGCGGTGGCCTGGGCACCGGACTGGGTCACGTCGGCGTTCCAGGCGCTGGTCACGTGCTGATCTCCCGGCCAGGCCCAGGTCAGCGTCCAGCCGTTGACGGTGGTGGTGCTGGTGATGCTGAGCTGCGCGGTGAAGCCGTTGTTCCAGGTGTTGGCGGTGTAGGTGACCTGGCAGGTGGAGTCGGACGGCGGGGGCGTCGTGGGGTTGCCGGAGGCGAGGCCGAAGAACTCGACGGCGTACTGCGCCATGCCGCTCATCGGCAGGCTGTGCCCGGCACCGGAGACGGTGATCGCCTCGACCGGGGCGGTGCCGGAGGAACCGGCGAAGCGCTGCCGGGTCCAGCCGGACCGCGGGGTGTCGGTAGAGGTGGGCGTGGTGCTCAGGCCGTGCACGTTGGTCCACTGTTTGATCTCCTCGGCCAGTTCGGCGTAGGAGACGACGTTGTCGGCGGTGCCGTGCCAGAGCTGCATCCGCGGCCAGGGTCCGCCGTAGCCGGGGTTCGCCTGGCGCACCAGGTCGCCCCACTGCTGCGCGGTCTTGCCGACGCACGGCGAGGCGTTGCCCCCGGGCTGGTAGGCGTCCTCGTTGGGGAAGCACGCGAAGGGGACGCCCATGAACGCCGCTCCCGCCTTGAACACCTCCGGGTACAGGGCGGCCATCGCGTTGGTCATCATGCCGCCCGAGGAACTGCCCGTCACGAACACCCGATCCGGGTCGCCGCCGTAATGCTGCTCCGCATAAGTGATCATTGACATGAGCGAGACGGGGTCGGTGCGGCCGCCGCGTACCTTCGACGCGTCGGACCAGTTGTCGAAGCAGTTGAACTTCTTGTTCGACGCCGACGGGAAGATCACGACGAATCCGTACCGGTCGGCCAGGGACGCGAACTCGCTGGACGAATAGAAGCCGGGTCCCGAACCACCGCACGGATGCAGCGCCATCACGATCGCCGGCGACGTCTGTGCCGTGTCGGGCACGTAAACGTGCATCTGCAGGTTGCCCGGATTGTCGCCGAAGCCAGTGACCTGCGTCAGACTGGCCGCCGCCGCGTGCTGTACCGGCAGCACGGCCGCCGTGACCGCACAGAGCATCGCCGCGCATGCGCTGGCCAGCATGGTCGTCAGTCGTTTCATCCGCCCTCCTTCATTCGGGCCTGGGAGCTGGTGCCGTGATTTTCAGCGGACCGGCATCAATTGCCGGAATATATGTGGAGCGTCGATCAGCGTCAACGCTTTATCACGTCCATCGGCCGATCAGATCAGGGGAAACGAGTTTCCGCTGGCATCAAGAGCCTTGATATCAAGATCCTTGCGACGCATCCATGAAAACTTTCACGGCTAACAGTTCCGGAGGCGCCGGAGGTATGGTCTTCCGGTGACCGACCGCCGCACTCCCCCACCGGCCCGGCCGGCCGGTGCGCCGCAGCCGCGCGTGAGCTATCTGGTGTTCCGGTTGGAGCGACGTATCCGGGCCCGTCTCGACGATGCGCTGGCCCGGCACGGTGTCACCACGACCGAGTACATGGCGCTCAGCGAGCTGAATCTTCGTGACGGGCCGTCGTCGGCGGAGCTGGCCCGCATCGCCTTCGTCACGCCGCAGGCGATGAATCTGGTCATCCGCGACCTGGAACGGCGCGAGCTGATCCGCCGCGATCCGCATCCGGACGGCGGGCGCGTGCTGCGCGCCCGGGTCACCGGCAGGGGCCTGGACGTCCTGCGGCGCTGTGACCGCGCGCTGGACGACATCGAAGCGATCATGTTCGCCGAGATCGACGCCGTCGACCGCAAGTCGCTGGCCGAGAACCTCCTACGGTGCGCACACGCCCTGCGGTCCGACACGAGCACCCACCACCTGGACCACCGGCGCCCCCTCCACGGGCTTGGCGACCCCGACAGGTGACCCTGCACTTGCCGAGAACTTCGTCCGTGCAGGTCAGGCGAGGCCGCCGCCGAGCAAGCCATGAGATCACCAACGGTCCATGGCGGCTCGTTGTCGGTTCGGCAGGAAGTCGCGGTAGGCGGGCCGGCCGGTGGCGGCGGCTGGTGGTCGGTGCCGGTGAGTTCCAGCAGCGTCTGGTGCGGTGGTGGCACCGGTCAGCCGGCGCGTCGCTCCTGTCTTCCCGGCATGCCGGGAAGACCTGCTCCATGGCAGGCTGGTTGTCTCAAGTGATCTCGGTGTGGTGCTCGTGGGTCCGCTGGGACGCAAGGATGTGGGTGAGCCGGCCGGACGGCGGAGTGCGACGTTCTGGAC
The DNA here is from genome assembly GCF_004349245.1 of Actinomadura sp. 6K520. Classification (GTDB taxonomy): domain Bacteria; phylum Actinomycetota; class Actinomycetes; order Streptosporangiales; family Streptosporangiaceae; genus Spirillospora. The sequence continues at coordinate 50,880 of NZ_SMLC01000007.1, forward strand.
GCGGGCCGGTGCGGCTCCCGAGCACGGTGTCAGGCGGCGTGGCCCCGAGCGAGCGCCGCGGCCATCTGCGTGATGCGCTTGGCCTGGTAGCGGGCGCCTTCGAGGACCGGCTCCCCGGGGCCGCCGTCCCCGCTCCTGTGGGACACGCCGTAGGGGTTGCCGAGCTGGAACTGGATGTCGTCGGTGTAACCGGGCGGGACGATCAGCCCACCCCAGTGGTAGAAGACGTTGTGCAGGGATAGCAGGGTGCTCTCATGGCCGCCGTGCGCGGTGCCTGCCGAGCCGAATGCGCCGTAGACCTTCCCGGCCAGCAGTCCACGGCTCCAGACCGAACCGGTGGTGTCGATGAACTGCTTGAGCTGGCTGGCCATCGCCCCGTACCGGGTCGGGGTGCCGAGCAGCACCGCGTCCGCCCAGACCAGGTCCTCCACCACGGCTTCCTGGACGTCCTTGGTGCTTTCGGCGTGCGCGGCCCACTCGGGGTTGCCGGCGATGGCCTGGGCGGGGGCGAGTTCGGTGACCTTTCGCAGCCGCACCTCGGCCCCGGCCTTCTCCGCGCCCTCGGCCGCCGCGACGGCGAGGGCGTGCACGTTGCCGGTGGAGCTGTAGTAGATGATCGCGACATTGGTCATGGTGTCGGTTCCTTTCGTTCCGGAAGAGGGGCGGATGTTGCGGGGCCTTCAGGGGCGGACGGGGACCGTCGGAGCAGGGCCAGGAGGCCGAGCAGGGCGAGACAGAACGCCACGCCGATGACCGGGCGGACGGACCGGTAGCCGGAAAGGGACCAGGTGACGGTCGCCAGCGCGGGGCCGAAGGCGACGCCGAGCTGCCGAGCCAGGCTGGTGGTCGCGCCCGTGGTGGCCAGCAGGTGCCGCGGTGACAGGAACATGGCCATCGTCTGATTCGGGCCGGCGAACAGCCCGGCGCCCACGCCCACCAGGACCAGCGGCAGGGCCAGCCGGGACGGGACGGGCTCGTATCCGAACGTCTCGAACGAGGCGAGGCCGAGGATCAGGACGCACATGCCGCCGACGGTGGTCCGTCCAGCCCCCGCGAGCCCGCCCTGTCCCAGCCGGTCGGACAGCAGCCCGCCGCACAGTCCGGCGGCCATGACACCGGCCGGCAACGCCAGCATGGTCAGCCCGATCTCGCTGGGCGAGGCGCCCCCGCGCATCAGGTGGAACGGGATCAGGAACTGGATGGTCATGACCGCCGCCATCTCCATCAGCAGCGCCAGGTGCGGGGCGCCCATGCCCGGCACGGCGAGCAGCTCACGGACCGGCCGCCCTGCCGGCAGCCGCCACCAGGCCAGCACGAAGGGGACGGCGGCCAGGATCAGCGGGAACCACCCGGGCCCGTCGGCGGCGGCGAGCGACAGCGACAGCATGACCATGACCGCGGCGGTGCCGAGCAGCCCGGTCTCGGCCGCCCAGGCCCGGTCCGGCAGCCGCAGGCGCGGCCCCGGCGGCAGCTGGGGCCACGCGATCGCGATGACCAGCAGGCCCACCGGAACGTTCAGGTAGAAGATCCAAGGCCAGCCCAGCGACTCGATGACCAGCCCGCCGAGCGCGGGCCCCGCCACCGCGCCCAGCGGCCCGAGCGTCATCACCACCGCCATCGCACGTCCGCGCGCCTCAGGCCGTACCGCGATCGTGGTGAGCACGGGGACGAGCGCGAACAGGGCGGCGCCGAACGCGCCCTGCGCCACCCGCGCCGCCAGCAGCCAGCCGATGCCCGGGGCGAGCCCGGCCGCGACGCCGGCGGCGGTGAACCCGGTGACCGCCAAGGTCAGCGCCTCCCGGCGTCCCACCCGGTCGAGCCATCGCCCGCTGGGCAGGCTGAGCGCGATCAGCGGAAGAACGTACCCCAGAACGACCCACTCGGTGAGGCTCGTGCCGATGCCGAAGTCGTGCTCGATGGTGGGCAGAGCGACGTTGACGATGGTCACGTCCAGCTGAGCCGTGAAGACGGCGAGTCCCGTGGCGGCGACCAGCCACCATCGGTTCCGCGCACCGAGGCCGTCGTCGCGCACCAGTCCCCCGAAAAACTTGTCACTGTGTCAAGTTGGTAATGTAGACACGGAGACAAGTTTTGGCAAGGAGCCCATGGCCAGAGAGATCAAAGATCCGCGGAACGCGCGCAGCCGCCGGACACGGGACGCGGTACTGGCGGCGACCCGCGCCATCTTGGAGAAAGACGGCTTCGAGGCGCTGAGCATCGCGGCCGTCGCTGCCCATGCGGGAATCTCCCGGCAGGCCGTCTACCTGCATTTCGGTTCCCGATCCGAGCTGGTGACCGCCCTGTTCGACTTCATGGCCCAACAGGAGGGACTCACCGAGTCGCTCGACCCGGTCCACAACGCGCCCGACGTGATCACCGCGCTTCGGGAATGGGCGCGGCACCTGGCCACCTACCACCCGCGCCTGATGGCCGTGGACAGCGCGATCGACCGTGTCCGGCACGTGGACGCCGACGCGGCCCGCTACCGGGAGACGATCGACGCCAGGCAGATGGCCGGCTGCCGCGCGCTGGCCCGGCGCCTGGCCGACGAGGGCCGCCTGGCCGAACCCTGGACGGTCGACACGGCGGCCGACATGCTGTGGTCTCTGATCGCCACGGACCTGTTCAAACGTCTGCTCGCCCGCGGCTGGACGGCCGCCCGCACCGCCGAGCATCTCGGGGCCATGTTCGAAGCGACCTTCGTCCGGCCTCCGGAACCCGCCGATCGTTAGCCACTGGGCCAGGGCGATGGAGCAGGGTGAGCAGCCCTTCGTGGCGCATTCGTAGACCTCGGCGGCCCGCCTGCTCGTCACCAGCGCGGCCGGCCGGCCGGGCGCGGCGGTGAGGCCGTCCAGAAGGTCACTGAGTTCGGCGGCTCACAGAGGTCACATCTCGTACACCTGGCCGGTCTGACGACCTTCGATGGAGCGAATGTAGGCGTTTGCCGCCATGGCGGCCGGGACGGGTTCGAAGCCGGCGAACAGGTCGCCGTAGTGATCCATCGACTCGCTGAAGACGGTGGGGCTGACGGCGTTGATCCGCTGGCGGTGCGGCAGTTCGATCGCGGCGGCTCGGACGAACGCCTCAACGGCGCCGTTGGCCACTGACGCCATCGAGCCGCGGACGAGCGGATCGCGGACGAGGACACCGCTGATGAGAGTGAAGGACCCGTCCTCGGCCGCCCGTGCGCTGCCCTGCCGGACGAGTTCGATCTGGCTGAACGCCTTTCCGGTGAGACCGTCCCGCACATCCTGAGCGCTCAACTCGGCGAAGGGCTTCCACGGCACGCCGCCGGCGGCGCTGGCCACGGCCTCGATCCGCCCCGCCCGCTCGTACATCGCCTGGATGGAGTCGGGGTCGGTGATGTCCACGGAAATCTCGGAGCCGGTGCGTGAAGCGGTGACGATCTCATGGCCGCGTTCGCGCAGCACCATGTGGACGGCACGGCCGAGAGTTCCGGTGGCTCCGATGAGCAGAATCTTCATGGACGGATGGTCGTCCAGATTGGTCAGTGGAGTCCAGCTACATATGCTGCACGTCCTTTTAAGATGAGCTCATGCTCGACGTGAGGCGCCTCATCCTGCTCCGCGACCTGGCGGAGTACGGCACCGTCACCGCGGTCGCCGACGTGCATCAGGTCACCCCGTCCGCCGTCTCGCAGCAGTTGCGGGCGCTGGAGACCGAGGCCGATGCGGTCCTGCTGCACCGGGAGGGACGCACCGTGAGCCTGACCGCGACCGGCGCCGCGCTGGTCAGGCAGAGCGAGCGGGTGCTCGCCGAACTGGAACGGGCGCACGGCATCGTGCGGGCCACGGACGGGCAGGTCGCGGGTGAGCTCGTCATCGGCTGCTTCACCAGCGCCCTCGCCCCGGTGGCCGCCCCTCTCTCGGGCGCCCTGGTCGAACGCCACCCGGGACTGCGCCCGAGGATCATCCAGGCGGAGCCTGAGGACGCCCTGCCGATGCTGAGGCGGCGTGACCTCGATCTGGCGCTTCACTACCGCTACCGGCACCTCGGGGCCGGCCTTCCCGACGGACTCACCGCCCGTACGCTCTTCGAGGACCCGCTGGCGCTCGCCGTCCCGGAGAGGCTGCGAGCGGCCGCAGGGGAACGGGGGGTCGCGGCACTCCGGCGTGAGCGCTGGGTCACCACACCCCCGCCCAGCGCCTGCCGCGACGTCATGTTGCACGCCTGTCACAGCGCGGGCTTCACGCCCCTGCTGGAGCACGACTACACCGATTTGCGGTCGGCACTGGCCCTGGTGGCGACGGGGCTGGCCGTGACGATCCTCCCCGGGCTGCTGTGCGACGACCCGCCGGACGGCGTGGCGATCCTGCCGCTGCCGGAGAAGGGCCGCACGATCGAGGCCGTGATCAGGTCAGGCTCGGAGGAGCATCCGGCGATCGTCGCCGCCCTCGACGTGCTGAATCACCCAGCCTGAGTAGTCGCTCATATCCAGGCGAGGAACGAACACGCGTTCAGGGGACGACCCGGGTCAGAAGAGTTCGAGGCGGCGGGTCAGGAACCTCCGCTCGGGGGTGACGTGGCCAGGTCGAGCGCCCGGCGATACGCGGATCTGGCCTCTCCGTCGCGGCCGAGACGCCGCAGCAGTTCGCCCCGGGTCGAATGGAAGTAGAGGTAGCCGTCCAGGTCGAGGCCATCGACCGCGCGCAGCACCGTGGCGGGGTCACCGGCCTGGGCGAGCGCCGCAGCGCGGTTGAACCATCCGCGGCCCCGAGGGCATGCAGGCCGACCTGGTCCGCGCGCTCTAACAACGCGCGCCAAGAACACAGCGCCGACGGGCAGGACCGCGAAAACGGTCCTGCCCGTCGGCGCGACCACGGCGAAAACCCTGATCGGGCCGATCGTTCGGTGGACGGTGGCTCGTGGGACGGTGCGCAGGTCGCGGCGGCGGACGTCGATGTAGGTCGCGGTGAGCAGCCCGGCGGAGAGGATGTCGCACCAGCTGAGGCGCACCGCCCGGAAAGCCGCACGGTTCAGGCCGGCGTAGCCGGAGAGTGAGCCGAAAGAGTTGTTCAAGGGGCTTCCCGCCCCACGGGTGTGGCCACAGCCGTAGGGCGGCCGCGTAGGGTGTGGCCACACCACTGCAGCGAGAGGCACCGGCCCCATGAGGCTCGAACTCACCAACTACGAAGCCCTGCACGCTTGGGGCGTCGTCAACAACAGTGCCGGTTGGCATGCTCAGCGCAACCGCAAGCCCCCCGCGGCCGAACAGGCAGTCGGAGACATCCTCTTCACGGCATACGACTGCCGGACCAACACCACGACCACGGTTGAGCTCAGCGACGACGAGTGTGCGAGCCTCGCCGAGCTGGTCAGCGAACACATCGCGGCGTGGGTGAAGCGCGGCCAAGAAAACGCCGCAACACCCCACCTGCGCTCGCTACTCATGAAGCTGGACGGCTGACATGCCTACACCAGGCAGCCCACAACGAAAGTTCCGCCTCGCCGACGATGCCTTGTGGGCCGAGTACGGCCAGGCGTGCCGTGACATCAACGGCAGCGCGGACCGCAGCGACGACATCCGCAAACACGTCAAGGCCGTCGTCGCCGAATGGAAGAAGCGACACGAGGAGAACTGATTTTCCGAAGGGTGTAACTCGTTTCTTCAAGCAGGGGCTGGGCTCGGCTCATGTCCGCCTTGCGTGCCCTGCCAGTACACGACACCGCGAATCGGTAGGCACTCAGGCGTCCAGGGTCTTGTCGCGGATCGCCCTGGGGTCCCTGGGCGTCGCGCGGCTGATGCGGTTCGCGCCCCGGTCGGTGATGGTCGGGTTCGTCAACGCCCTGGCCATCCTGATCTTCATGGCGCAGGTGCCCGAGCTGCGCGACGTGCCCTGGCCGGTCTACCCGCTGGTCGCCGCAGCGCTCGCGCTGATGGTGCTGATCCCGAGGATCACCAAGGCGATCCCGGCCCCGCTCGTGTCCATCGTCGCCCTGACGGCCCTGCCCGTCGGCGCCGGCATCGCCAGCAAGGCCGGCCGAGGAGGCGCCGGTGTCGGGCCAGGCGGTAGCGGTCGTCGGAGGCATGGGCGGGCGCCGCGGCAACCAGCGCATGGCCGTCGCCCCCGTCCGAGCGCCGGGGACCTGTTGTCCCCTTCGCATCCATGGCTGGGCTCACGTGCGCGGACGAGTATGCGGTCGGTCATCCTCCACGACAGCGCACGAACTCCTCCACCGTGCGGACGGTGACAACCCGGCCGCCGTCGCCGGGATCGGGATCGGGCACCACCGCTTCCGGGTCGACCAGATACACCTCGTGGCCGTCGAGGGTGAGCCGCCGCACGACCTCCAGCAGCATTCTGCGGGCCACATCGTCGATGGAGTGGACGTGTGTGAGGTCCAGAGCCATCCCGGGCTCACTGGGCGCGATGGACACGATTTCGCGCACGAGCCGCTCTGCACCCGCGAAGCGGATCGCGCCCTGGAGTTCCACAACCCTCCCCGCGGCTGCCCCCGTGCCCACTACGCGTGTACCGCGTACGACCGCGCGTGCCGGTGCCGGGACCTCCATCAGATGCAACCCCATGTCGGAGGAGAAGCGTTCGAAGAGCGAGACCCCGCGGACACTGTTTCCGTGTGAGTCGAGCCGTGGGGAGAACGTGGCTATACCGACCTGCCCCGGAAGCGACCCAATCAGCCCTCCGGCCACACCGCTCTTGGCGGGGATGCCTACTTGGGTCGCCCAGTCTCCGGCGGAGTCGTACATCCCGCAGGTGGACATCACGCTCAGGACCTGCCGCACCACCGGGCCCGGCACCACCTGCTGTCCGGAGACCGGGTGGACGCCGTTGTTGGCCAAGGTCGCTGCCATCACAGCGAGGTCGCGCACGGTGACCAGGACTGAACACTGCCGGGTGTAGCCCTCGACCACTGTTGCGGGGTCCTGGGTGAGGATGTCGTGGGTTCGGAGCATATGCGCGATCGCGAGGTTGCGATGGGCGTGTGCCATCTCCGAGGTGTACACCGACTCATCGGTCTCCAGGCTGCGCCCGGCGAATGCGGACAGCCCTTCGATCATCCGTTGCAGACGGACGTCGGCTCCCATCTGCTCGGTACCGACGAGGGAGTGCGCGGCGATCGCGCCCGCGTTGATCATTGGATTGAGCGGGCGGCCGGTCCCTGGTTCCAGCGAGATCTCGTTGAAGGCCTCTCCCGATGGTTCGACCCCGATCTTGTCCAGCACGGTGTCGAAACCGCGGTCTGCCAGCGCGAGCGCGTAGGCGAACGGCTTGGAGATCGATTGGATGCTGAACGCCTGATCGACGTCGCCGGCGGCGTAGACCGCGCCGTCCACCATCGCGAAGGCCACACCCAGTCGCTCCGGGTCGGCTGCTGCGAGCTCGGGGATGTAGTCCGCGGGCGCGCCGGAGCTGTCGGGTTCGACGGCCTCGCACACCTCAGCGAGATAGTCGGGTATAGGTGATCGCATACCGCGCTCCTCGGGATCAGGACCCGACGACGCGTGAGCGGCCTCCGCAGCGGCGGCCGTCCCTCTGCACGTCACGGTCCGATGTCGACAAACTCAGAGGCCGAGGCTGAGCGGCCTCGGCGGTGAGGCAAGCCATTTCGAGACAGCCCGGCTCTGTTGCCATAGCACCTTTCACGGCACTCGGCCGCCAGGCCGGCCGGGCCCCGTTCTCCTACTTCATCAGCACCGGGTGGCCCCTGGCGATCGAGACCCGGTCGCACACGTCGATCATCTCGATCGTGTCGTCGCCGAGTCCGGTCTCGTGTGCTGCGATTCGGGAAGCCGCTGCCGCCTTGACGGCCGCCCTGTGCACCTTGGGGTGTCCTGGGCGATGTAGGGACGCTCCGCGTTCACGCCCCACCCTCGATCGCCTGCTTGACGGTCGTGAGGTCGGCCGGTCTCGGCCGGCGGAACCGTCCGCCATCGGCCTTGTAGTCCTCGCCGTGCTTGTCCAGGTGCTTGCTGAAGAGCGGGCACACGGGCACGACGATGCGGCCCTTGCGGATGCTGTCCGCCAGCGCCTCGCGGACGAGAAGTCCCGCCAGGCCACGACCGCCGAACTCCTCGGCGATCTCGGTGTGGAAGAAGATGCGCTCGCCGCCGGCCTCCGGCGGGTCGACGAAGTCCGCACGGCCGGCGAACGTTCCGTCGTCCAGGCGCACGGTGTAGGCGCTGATGGCGCGTGTCTCGTCGAGCGCGATATGTACGGGGGCGCCGGTTCTGTCGGTCCGTAGTTCGGTCACTTCGGGTACCTCTCTGGGGCTTGGTGTCCAACTCGGTGGGGGCGGGCACAGTGGTTCGCGGGGACGAGGCGGGGCAAGCGCCAGCCGGGTCGGTCAGCCGTCGAACCGTGCGTGGGGCGGGGGGTTATTCCTCGGCCGCATCCGGACCTGGGGCAGCTCCGGGGCCGGTATTCTCGCCATGCCGTCGCGGTTCTTTCCCGGGCCGCCGTGTCCCACGTAACCTTCGACGCGCCCGAACCGCTCGCCGTGGTTCTCCCACTCATCCCGGTATTGCCTGATCTCCTCCGTCGAGCGGCCCAGGAAGTTCCACCACATGACGACCTCCTCGCCGAAGGGGACACCTCCCAGGAGCACGAGCCTGGCCGGTTCGTCGCTGCCGTTCGCGATGCGCAGTGTCTGCGACCCCACCCCGGTGTAGCCCATGGCGTCCTTGGGTACGTGAACCCCTTCGAGCGTGACGGACTCGCCCGTGTCCACCAGGAGACCGTGTTCGAACCCGGGATCGACATCGAGATCGATCTCAGCGCCGGGAGCGAACCGGAGTTCGGCCCCCACCAGCGGCGTGTACATGCTCACCGGCGACCGCGAACCCAGAAGCGAACCGAGGAAGACCAGCGCGGACCCTCCGGCGAACTCGACGGGTTCGGGCACGAAACGCTCGAACCCGCGTCCCCCGCTGTGCCGGACCTCCTCCGGCAGGGCGATCCAGAGCTGCACCCCGTGGAGCCGGCCGGCGGCCGGGGCAGAGGTCTCGGAGTGGCAGATGCCGGCCCCGGCCGTCATCAGGTTCAGCTCTCCGGGGAGGACGTCCGCGCTGTTGCCGCCGGAGTCGATGTGGGCGATGGCCCCTTCGAACAGCCAACTGACCGTCTGCAGCCCGGTGTGCGGATGCGGCGCCACGTCCATCCCGCCGGTGGCCGCCACGTCGTCCGGCCCGTAGTGGTCGACGAAGCACCACGCTCCGATCAACGAACGCTGCCGTTGCGGCAGTGTGCGGCGCACGTTCATCGCGCGCAATCCACCCAGCGGCACGGCACGGGCGCTGATGATCTCGACCGGGGCCCTGCCCTCGCATTTCGCCCACGGCCCTGGCAGGTCGCCCCCGGTGCACACGTAGGGACCCGGGTGGGCCTCTGGGGTGGTCATCGCAGTTCTCCGATCTGGCGCAGTACGGCCATTGGCGACGCGCGCGTCGGCGGTGGCTCGCTGTCCGCCGGCGAGCTTGCGCCACAGCCCGCCGCCAGGGTGGAGCGGGATGCGGCTGCTCTGGGCGAATTCCAAGGGCGCGTCGGTGTCGAAGGTGCGCACAGGAGCGCCGCGGTGGACGTGCCTGGTGTCTTCCACCGCGGACAAGAGCGCCTCCTCGAACGAGCGCGCGTCCTGGAAACGGTCCTCCCGCTCCTTGGCGAGAGCCTTCGCGAGTACGGCATCAAGTGCCGGACGGGCGGTGCGGACCTGCGCGGGCTGCTTGTGGACGTGTTGGTAGGCAACGGAGAGGGGGTTGTCTCCGACGAACGGTGGCCGCCCGGTCAGGAGTTCGTAGAGCACGCAGCCTGCGGAGTAGAGGTCGCTGCGGGTGTCCACGGCTTCACCGCGCGCCTGCTCGGGAGAGAGGTACGAAGGAGTTCCGACGAACACCTGGGGCAGGGTCGTGGCCGGGCCGCCGGTGGCACGCGAAATCCCGAAGTCCACGACCTTGACCGCACCCCCGGGCGTGATCATCACGTTGGCCGGCTTGATGTCGCGATGGACGATGCCCGCTCGATGGCTGAAATCGAGCGCCGAGAGGATCCCGACCTGATACCGGATCGTTTCGTCGAGCGTGAGCCCGCGCATCCTGAGGAGATCCCGCAAGGACCGCCCCTCGACGTACTCCATGACGATGAAGGGAACCCGGACCCTGCCCTCCGAGCCACCCCCGACTTCCGCGTGCCCGGTGTCGTAGATGGAGACGATGGCGGGATGGCTGAGACCGGCCACCGTCATCGCTTCACGCTCGAAGCGGGACTGCAACACGGGATCCCGCACGAGGTCCTTGCGGAGCATCTTGATGGCAACCGAACGGCCCGAGCGGATGTCGCGACCGCGGTGGACGTGGGCCGTAGCACCCCGACCGATGACGTCACCCACTTCGTACCGACCGTCAATGACTCGATCCGCGTTCATCAGCCCTTCTCCGCCGTCCGATAGAGATCGTGATGGTGATCGTGTCGCCGAGACCGGCTGAGCTCCTCCGGTGCACGTCAGGCTCATCGGCGCGGCTCCCAGCGCGATGTAGCCGAGGCTGCCGAGTTCGGAGAACACCTCGGGGTGAGCACGATCGTGGACCCCTCGTCGCGCAGCCTGTCGACAGCGGCCCAGAGGGCGTCGCGGGACTGGATGTCCAGCCCGGTGGTGGGCTCGTCAAGGATGAGTGGCTCGGGCCCGCCGTACACGGCGGCGGCGGACGTCTTGCCGGCTCCGTTCGTGCCCAGCAACGCGTGGAACTCGCAGCGCTGCACGTGGAAGGACAGGTCACGGACGGCGGCGAAGTCATCGCAGGTCACGTTCAGACGTTCGACGTCGATGACGGGAGTGGCCGGCATGGTGTTTCCTTCCGTGTTCACGAGCCGGTGGCGTCACGAGTCAGGCCCGGGCCGAGAAGGTTCTGCTGACCCGGTCAACGCTGGTTCGTGCCGTGTCATCAGAGTCGCGCCGGGCACGGTGCCCTCGCGTCGGTGGAAGCCCCGATGTCTTTCGCCGGTCATCACGCCCGTATTCCGAGCCCTGGCCTGGCGTGCTGTGGTTCGCATAGGTAAGAATCACCTAATTCGGTGCGCGCTCGAAGGGAGCGGAGCTGACGGACCTCTTGGGCCGGCGTGCGGAGCGCGAGGCGGTCGAACAACTGCTGACGCAGGCACGGGCCGGACGCAGCGGGACGCTTGTGCTGCGCGGGGAAGCCGGCATCGGGAAGACCGCCCTGCTCGAGTACGCCCGCGAGACCGCGGCCCCCTCGGACTTCCGGGTGGAGAGCTCGGTCGGAGCCGAGTCCGAGACGCAGTTCGTGTTCGCGGGCCTGCACCAGCTGTGCGCGCCGCTGCTGGGCCGCGCGGACGCGCTGCCCGACCCGCAGCAGGCCGCCCTGGGCGTGGCGTTCGGACTGAGAGCCGGTACCGCGCCGGACCGCTTCCTGGTCGGGCTGGCCGTCCTCAACCTGCTGGCCGAGGTCGCCGAGGAGGGGCCTCTGCTGTGCCTCGTCGACGATGCGCAGTGGCTGGACGAAGCGTCCGCTCAGGTCCTGGCTTTCGTGGCACGGCGGGTGGAGGCCGAGCGGGTGGCGTTGGTGGTCGCGGTGCGCGACCCCGGCGAGGGTGACGTCGAGCAGTTCGCCGGGTTGCCGGAACTGCGCCTGGACAGGCTCGGGGAGACCGACGCCCGGGCGTTGATGACCGCCGGCGTGCACACACCGCTGGATGACGCCGTGCGCGAGCGTGTCCTCGCCGAGGCGCGCGGCAACCCGTTGGCGCTGCTGGAACTGCCCCGAGGGGCACCCCCGGCGAAGCTGGCCGGAGGGTTCGAGCTGCCGGCTGTGCTGAGCGTTCCCCGCCGCATCGAGGACGGCTTCCAACGCCGATCGGCCGGCCTGCCCGCCGAGGCGCGGCTGCTGTTGCTGGTCGCGGCGGCCGATCCGACCGGCGATACGGCGCTGCTGTGGCGCGCCGCGGCACGGCTGGGGATCGACCCCGAGGCGGCCGCGCCGGCGGAAGCGGCCGGGCTTCTCCAGATCGACACCCTGGTGCGGTTTCGTCACCCGCTGGTGCGTTCGGCGGTCTACCTGGCGGCCACGCCCCCGGACCTGCGTCGTGTGCACGGCGCACTGGCCGCCGCCACCGACCCGGTGTCCGACCCCGACCGGCGCGCCTGGCACCACGCACAGGCGGTGCTGGGCACCGACGAGCAAGCCGCCGCGGAGCTGGAGCGCTCTGCCGGCCGGGCCCGTGCCCGCGGCGGGTTGGCCGCTGCGGCCGCGTTCCTGCAGCACGCGGCCGAGCTGACCCCCGATCCCGCCGCCCGTGCGACACGGGCACTCCAAGCCGCGCACGCCAAGCACGACGCCGGCGCATCCGAGGCCGCCCTGAAACTGCTGGCGGTCGCCGCGACCGGGCCACTGGACGCCCTGCAACAGGCGCGGCTCAAGTTGCTACGCGCCCAGATCGCGTTCCACCTGACGCGAGGCAGCGACATTCCGGGGATGCTGCTCGACGCCGCCAGGACACTCGCCCCCCTGGACCCGACGCTGGCCCGCGAAACCTACCTGCACGCGCTTGATGCCGCGATCCACGCCGGTCACCTCGCCCGCGGCTGCGGGCTCCTTGAGGCGGCCGAAGCCGCCCACGACGCGCCCTCACCACCGACGCCGCCGCGGCCGGTCGATCTGCTGCTGGACGGGCTGGCCACGAGGTTCACGCAAGGGTTCGAGGCGAGTGTTCCCACCCTGCAGCGGTCACTGGCGATACTTCTCGACCACGAATCCCGAGTCGTCGACGACGACCGCCGCTGGCTGTGGCTGGCCTGCCATGTCGCGTCGATGCTGTGGGATGACGAGGCACTCTACGTACTGGCCTGCCGCGCGGTCCGGCTCGCCCGTGAGGCCGGCGCGCTGTCCACGCTGCCCGCCGCGCTCAACGCCGTCGCCTCGATACTCGTGCTCACCGGTGAGCTCGCCCGTGCCGCCGAGCTGGCCGCCGAGGAGGCCGCGATCACGCAGGCGACCGGTGCCCCGCCGCTGCCGAACGCCCGGCTCATGCTGGCTGCCTGGCGTGGCCAACAGCCCGAAACGCTGGAACTGTACGCAGCCATGGTCAACGAGGCGACGGAGCGGGGTGAGGGCGCAACGGTCAATCTGGCCCAGGCCACACTGGCGGCGCTGCACAACGGCCTGGGCAACTACGACGACGCTCTCGCCGCCGCGACACCGCCTTGCGAGCACGACGACCTGGCGTACAGCAGCCTGGCCCTTCCCGAGCTCGTCGAAGCGGCAGCCCGCGCTGGTGAGCCGGAGCGTGCGGCAGCCGCGCTGGAGCAGCTCAGCTCCCGGGCCAGCGCCAGTGGGACGGACTTCGCGCTGGGGCTGGCCGCGCGATCGCGTGCGCTGACCACTACCGGTCCTGCCGCCGAGGAGCACTACCGCGAGGCGGTCGTACGGCTCACCAACTGCCGCTGGGCCGTCTTCCTCGCCCGCACCCACCTCGTCTACGGCGAGTGGCTGCGCCGCGAGGGCCGCCGCCAGGACGCCCGTGAACAGCTCCGCACCGCCCACCGGCAGCTCTCGGACATGGGCATGGAGGCGTTCGCCGAGCGCGCCGCCCGCGAGTTGCGCGCCACCGGTGAGCATCCCCGCAAACGGACCGCCCAGCCGACCGACTCCCTCACCGCCCACGAGCTGCACATCGCGCGGCTGGTGGCCACCGGGGCGACCTCGCGGGAGGTCGCTGCGCAACTGTTCCTCAGCCCGCGCACGGTCGAAGCCCACCTCCGCAACATCTTCCGCAAGCTGGGCATCACCTCCCGCCGGCAGCTCAGAGAACTGCAGCTTCCCTGACCAGACGGGCAGACCACGGTCAGAAGCTCCGGATGACGATCGCCGCGTGAGGGGTGGCGAGGGGCCCGACCAGGCCCCGGTCCGGTCGTGTTCCGACGTGCGATCCGGACTCCGGATCCAAGGCCGCCCGGTCCGGGGCCAGGGCAGGCCGTCCACCCGAACCAGGTCGGGAAACCAGTTCGGATCGACCGGGCTAGGTAGTTCTCCCCGACGCGAACGAGCGTCAGCTGCGCAAGTCTGGGGGACACCGCAACGCTCCGAAGTGAGAGGGCAGTCGTGTTGGCCAGTCCCGTCATCGAGGTCGATGAATGCAACGTGGGCTTGGACGACCTCTGGCCCGACGAGTATCTGACCTTCCACGTGGCGGGCGGGAAGCGCTACCGACTGATTCGTCCGGCCACCGGGCAACCAACGGCCGACCCGAGATGACGACCTGTCACAGCACCGAAACAGGAGGTTCAACGAACGATGTCCATCGACGTCAACGTGACCAGGAATCCGGACCGGCGACGCTACGAAGCGTCCGTCGGCGAGACGACGGTCGCCGGATTCATCGACTACCAGGAGACCAGCGAGTTGATCGTCCTGACTCACACCGAGGTCGACCCGACCTTCGAGGGGCGGGGAGTCGGCGGCGCCCTGGCCCGCGCCGCGCTCGACGAGATCCGCGAACGAGGACTGAAAGCGCTGGTGATCTGCCCCTACATCATCAGCTGGCTGCGCAAGCACCCCGAGTACCACGACCTGCTCTACAACGCGGCACCGTCCAGGGCCAGCGACTGAACAGCCGGACACGACATAGACGGAGGCGGGTATGAGCAGTGGAAACGAGAAGAAGGTGTACAAGGGGCGGTCGATCACGGTCACCTTCGAGGCGATGCGCTGCCTGCACGCCGCCGAATGCGTCCGTGGTCTGCCCGAGGTGTTCGACACGGCCCGGCGCCCGTGGATCCGGCCGGACGGTGCCCCTGCCGACCGCCTGTCCGAAGTCGTGCGGCGCTGCCCCTCGGGCGCGCTGCAGTACCGACTCGCGGACGGCGGTACCTGAAGGCGCACGTCGCGGGTCCGCCGGCGCGTTTCTGCCGCGTCATGGTCGGCAGCCCGGATGAGGAGACCAGGAGGCCGTTCTTCAGAGACGGCCTCGGCCAGAAGGAAAGCGACCGGGGTCTCGGACGCCGCGTCGACGACGAATGCCGAGAACCACCCGAGGAAGAAGGTAGGGACCCATGACCGCATCCGTGACCGAGGAACCGGACTTCACCGGGCTGCGCGCGATGTACATCAACTGCACCCTCAACCGTTCCCCCGAGCGCAGCCACACCCAGGGTGTGGTCGACCGCAGCGTGGCCGTCATGGAGGCGAACGGGGTCGGCGTGGATCAGATCCGCGCCGTCGATCACGACATCGCCACCGGCGTCCGCCCGGACATGACCGAGCACGGGTGGGACACCGACGAATGGCCCGCACTGCTGGCCCGGGTCCTGGCGGCCGACATCCTGGTCATCGCGGGACCGATCTGGCTCGGCGACAACAGCTCGGTGACCCGCCGGGTGATCGAGCGGCTCTACGGCTACTCCGGCGTGCTCAACGAGCGCGGCCAGTACGCCTACTACGGCCGGGTCGGCGGCTGCCTGATCACCGGCAACGAGGACGGCCTCAAGCACTGCGCGATGAGCATCCTCTACAGCCTGCAGCACATCGGGTTCACCGTCCCGCCCCAGGCCGACGCGGGCTGGCTCGGTGAGGTCGGCCCCGGCCCCTCCTATCTCGACGAGGGCTCCGGCGGCCCGGACAACGACTTCACCAACCGCAACATCACGTTCATGACCTACAACCTGCTCCACCTCGCGTCGATGATCCGGCGCGCCGGCGGGGTCCCGGCCTACGGCAACCAGCGCACGGCCTGGGACGCCGGTTGGCGCCCCGACGATGCCAATCCCGAATACCGCTGATCATCTCCGGCGGGTTCCGGTCGGTGGCGGCCGGTGACGCGCTGCGAGCGATCGCGCCGGCGCCGGCCTGCCGGGCGCCCGGCCGGGGAACGGCTGGTCATGGCGGTGAGCCGGATGACGCTCAGGGGCGGAAGTCCTCGGCTTTCTCGGTCCTGATTGCTTCGGCGCTCTGGGTGTCCTCGGCCTCGACGGTGTGTGCTTCGGCCAGGACCCGGTCGATGCTGACGGCTGGGATCACGACTGCGCCGGCGGTGTCGGCGTAGATGTAGTCGCCTGGGGTGATCGTGACGCCGGCGATCTCGACGGCGACGTCCGCCGCGTAGGGCATCACGGTGTCCCCGCCCCACCGGGTCGCCTCGCCGCGGCACCAGGTGGAGAACCGGTAGCCGCGCAGTTGGGTGAAGTCGCGCAGTCGCCCGTCGGCGAGGATTCCCGCAATCTGCTGGTGGTCGCCGCGGCTGAGCTTGGTGCCGCCTCCGAGGGATGCGTCGGGGTAGCCGCCGCTGGAGAGCACCAGCACTCGTCCCTGCGGCTGTGCGCCGAGGGCCTGGTAGAACAGCTCGGCGAACCCGGTCTCGGATTGGGGCAGGTCGTCGCGGTAGGGCAGGTAGGCGAGGGTGGAGGCCGGCCCGAACAGTGGTCGAGCCGGGTCGGGGCTGGTCAGGGCGAGGATGTGTGCCCGGTGGCCGTGGACCCTGCCCATCGCGTCCACCAGTGCCGCGCACCCCAGCTCGGCGGCCTGGGTGGCGCGGTCGCGCGTGTTATCGGCGGCGCCGTCGCTCGTGTCGTCGTTGCTCATCGGTCTCGGCCTTCCGCGGTGGTAGGCGGGTGGTGGTGCTGCTCGGCGTCGTCGCGCCGGCCATGGGGGGCAGGTAACGCCCGTGTGGGTCTACTGTCCGGAGTCGGCTGGCGGGTCGGCGAAGACTCCTTCGAGCATGCCGGTGGCCTGGCCGATCTCGATCAGGTAGCCGTCGGGGTCGCGCATATAGCAGCGGAGCTCGGCCTTTCGGTCCAGGGGTTCGGTGAGGAACTCGGCGCCCTTGGCGGTGGCCTGGGCGTAGAACGCGCCGATGTCGGCGACGCGGACGTTGAGAAAGCTGGACACGGTGTCGCCGGGCTGCGGGGCGGCTGGGGCGGCCAGGCTGATGTCCGGCTTGTCCGGGGTGGGGCCGCCGCCGGGGTTCATGATGATCCAGCTGTTGGCGATCTTCACGATCCCCGGGTTCTCGGCCAACACCACCTCGCCGCCGAAGATGTCGGCGTAGAAGTCCCGGGAGGTGGCTACGTCGCGGACGGTGAGGAAGTGCGTGAGGATCAGCCCCTCGACGGGGGCGGGCAGGTTGTCATGGGTTGCTGGGGTGGCCATCAGCATGCTCCTTTGCTTTCGGTGTCGTCGTACCCATGGTCGTGCTCCTGTTGCGTGGTGGATGGGGGGTGCGCGGCGCAGATGTCCGGGCCTGCCATGTCGAGCGGATCGGGTCAGTGTTGCCGCTGTTGGTCCTGCCACCGGGTGGGTTCGTCCTCAAGGCTGGCTCGGTCCCAGTTGGCGCGCTCGGCGGCGGCCTCGTAGGTGCTGTGCAGGAACTCCAGCAGCGCCTGGTCGGGGTCCTCGGCGGTGCGCACCGCTTCGTAGGGCAGCAGGAACTGGCCGTTCGCGGTGCTGTAGTAGGCCGCCTCGGGTCCGACCCGGTAGTCGGCGAACCCGTCGGGTTCGGGGTAGGCGTAGGCGTAGAAGGCGCCCTCCTCTCCTCCGCCGGGCCAGAAGCCGCAGCTGCTCAGCTCACGTGAGTAGCCCTCCACCATCACCCAGTCCCCGCAGTTGGGGGCTCCGCCGGGATGCTCGGGCGCCGGCCGCCCGGAGAACCGGGTGCAGGCCAGGTCCATCGCGCCCCAGAAGAAGTGCACGGGGCTGACCTTCCCGACGAAGTGGGATCGGAACTCGCCGAACACCCGGTTGGCCTGGATCAACTGACCCCAGAACAGGCGCGCGGCCTCGGGGTCGTAGGAGGTGTACTCGGTGTCCTCGGCGAACGGGATCGCCGGGTCGACCTCGTTGGGACGGTCCTGGATCTCGACCTGGATGCCCAGCCGGCTCAGCGCCGCCAGAGTCTCCCGGTGGAACTGGGCCACCGGCTTCGGCTCGAGCCGGACGGTCTCGGCGCCTCCGTCGCTCCTGCGGACGGCCAGCCGGTGGCCGACGAAGTCGAACTCGATCTCGAAGAGGCCGTTGCCGTCGGGGATGCTGCCGGTGGTCAGGCCCCGCGGGGTGACGTACAGGGTGACCTGCCACCAATGGTTGACCAGCGGTGCTCGCGACAGCCGGATCTTGCCGACGATCTGGGTCCACATGTGCAGGGTGTCGCGGGTCTCGGTCCAGTCATCGACCCGCAGCCGGGGCCACCCCCGTCCGGTCGCGGTGAGTCCCCTCGTCATGCTCGCACCTCCTGGTCGGCGGTTCGTCTCAGTGGTGATGCTGCTGCGCAGGGCGGACGCTTCGCGTCGGTGAACGTCCCTGATGCCGACAGACCGGGGTGGTTAGGTAGGTGGGACTGATCGGGTGGTCAGCCGGCTTGCGGGGACCCGTTGCCCGGTGGCGACGGCGACCCGGGGTCCTCGACCAGGCTTGCCGCGTGTCGACGGCCTTCAGGTGAGCCGCAGGTCTTTCAGCTGTCGACGCGAGGTGATGTCGAGCTTGCGGAAGATGTTGCGCAGGTGGGCTTCGATCGTGCGGGGACTGAGGAACAGCTGCGCGGCCACTTCGCGCGAGGTCGCCCCGGTGGCCACCAGCCGCGCGATCTGCAGCTCATGCGGGGTGAGGGCGTCGGTGGGCTGGGCGGTGCGTTTGCGCGGGTGCTCGCCGGCGGCGCGCAGCTCACGGGCGGCGCGGGCGGCGAACGCCTCCGCCCCCATGTTCACCAGGAGCTCATGCGCGATGCGGAGCTGCTCGCGGGCGTCCTGGCGTCGGCGTTCCCGGCGCAGCCACTCGCCGTAGACGAGGTGGGTGCGGGCGAGATGGCCGACCATCGTGCTGGCGCCGAGTTGTCCGATCCCCTCGAGATAGTGCTCCTCGGCGGCGGGACCCGCCGTGATCAGGGCTCGCGACCGGGCCGCGAGGCCCAGCGCCCACGGGGTGCCGTTGGCGCGGGTTCTCGAGCTGAGCTCGTCCATCGCGCCAATGGCATGCTCCGGCCGACCGGCACGGCACGCCGCCTCGATGAACTCCGGTAGCGCCAGGTTGCTGTGGCTCAGCTCGTCGGACTCGCACGCGCGCGCCGCAGCCTCCTGCGCCGCGGGGTAGTCGCCCAGACCGTTGTGCAGCACCGCCAACGCGTACTGCGCGAGGGAGGTCTCGGTGCCGCGCTCACGGTCGGCGGCGTCCCGGACGATGGCCGTGTGGACCTCGGCGGTCTCGTCCCGACGGCCGCGCCAGGCAGCCAGGATGAGCTGTGCGTGGAGCAGGGGGACGGCCCCGGTCGCGGCCGCGATCGCGGCCTGTTCGGCGGCCAGCTCACCCGCGCGCTCGAGCTCGCCGCCGAGCGTCATCGCGACGGACTGGAACAGGAGCGCGGCGGGAAGCGTGACCAGCGCACCGGCCTCGCGGGCGAGCCGTACGTGGCGCGCGGCCAACACGTGGAGGCTCTCATCGTCGAAGAGCGCGGTCGCGGTTCGGCCGGCATGCCACAGCCAGCGGCGATCTTCGACACCGTTCGTGCCGCCGGCGCCGGGCTCGTGATCGCGAAACGCCTCCAGTGCGCGGCGCAATCCGGGCACGCCCGCCTCGTAGCCCTGGGTGAAGGTCGTCACCAGGCCGTCGAGCAACAGGTCCGACGGTCCTGGAGGCCCAGGCGGGCGCGGTGCCGCGCGGGCGGCCTCGGCCACCTCCCGCACGCCGTGCCCGGCGCCCCCGCCCGTGATGATCGCGGCATCGAGAGCGTGCAGGTACGTTTCACGGGCCAGCGCGGCGTCGAGCGGGGCGAGCATCGTCGCCGCATCCAGCAGAATCCCCGGAACTTCGATGCCGCGCGTGAGATGGAAGGCGATCTGGGCGCGCAGCAGCTCGAGGCGAGCGGCTTGCAGCGCGTCCGGAGGTCCGGCTGCGGCGATCGCCAGCAGCTCCAAGGCGGTCTCGGACGCACCGGCCTCGTGCTTGGCCTGCGCGGCCGCCAAAGCCCGGCTTGCTCGTGGAGCAGGCTCCGGACTCAACGCGGCCGCCTGCTGCAGGAACGCGGCCGCGGCAGCCGATCCGCCCCGGGCGCGCGCCCGGTCGGCCGAGCTCTCCAGCTCGGCAGCGGCCGCCTCATCGGTGCCCAGCACTGCCCGCGCGCGGTGCCAGGCGCGCCGGTCCGGGTCGGATCGCGGGTCGGTGGCGGCGGCCAGCGCGCCGTGCACGCGTCGACGGTCCGGCTCCGCGCGGGCCTGGTAGACCGCTGAGCGCACCAGCGGGTGCCGGAACCGCACCCGGCTGTCGATCTCCAGCAGTCCGGCCGCTTCCGCGGGTGCGGCCGCCGCGGGATCGATCCCCAGATCCTCGGCCGCGCGCCACAACGTGGCCGCGTCCCCGGTCGGCTCGGCGGCCGCGAGCAGGAGCAGCAACCGCGTCTCGGCCGGCAGGCCCTCCGAGCGGCGCCGGAAGCCGTCCTCGATGCGGCGCGGCACGCTCAGGGCGTCCGGCAGCTCGAAGCCGCCGGCCAGACGCATGGGCGGACCGCTCCGAGGCAGCTCCAACAGCGCGAGCGGGTTGCCGCGCGCCTCGGCGATTACCCGGTCGCGCACACCGTCATCGAGTGGTACCGGGACCGCAGCGGCCAACAGTGCCCGCGCGTCGCTCTCGGTCAGCCCGCTCAGCCGGAGCTCGGGCAATCCGGCGAACGAGCGGAGGTCGCCGTCGTCGGCGGGGTCGCGCAGCGAGAACAACAGCACCACTCGCTCGGCCGCCACCCGGCGCGCCACGAACGCCAGCACTTGCGCGGACGCCTCGTCAAGCCACTGTGCGTCGTCGACGACGCACAGCAGCGGCCTCTCCTCGGCGACCTCGGCCAGCAGGGTGAGGACGGCCAGCCCCACCAGGAACCGATCCGGCGCAGCACCGGCCTCCTGCCCGAACGCCACCCGCAGGGCGGTCTGCTGGGGCCCGGGCAATGCGTCCAGCCGTTCCAGGAGTGGCGTGCTCAACTGGTGGAGGGCTCCGAACACGAACTGCGTCTCGGCCTGCAGCCCAACCGAGCTCTCCACCCGGAACCCCGACTGGGCTGCGACAGCGCGGGCATGCTCAAGCAGGGCCGTCTTACCGGCACCCGCCTCGCCGAACACCGCGAGCGCCCCGCTTCGCCCGGCCCGCGCCTCGGCGAGCAGCCGCTCGACCGCCTCAAGTTCGGTGCGCCGGCCGACAAGGTCCACCACGCGTACCTCTCCATCCCGGCGCACAGGGACTACGTGATTGTCACCGATGCGAGCACTCGCTGTGAGGCCCGGCTCCGGTGCTGAGCGGGACCCACCGGGCACGACATCAGGGATTTCCACCGATGCGAGGGCACCCGATCATGCCCGAGCCTGATGGTACCGCGGCGAGACCAGGGCTGACCGGTTCGCCAAGCCCCTCCGGCCCGGGAGTGGGGCTCCTCGACCGAGGAGTGGGCTCACCCGCGAGCCACCGGCGACCGTGAAACGAAAGGGACGGCTTCATGCCCGCATCGCACGTGATCGACGTCGAACGTCTCACCGTCACCTACGGTGACTTCGCCGCCGTCCGTGACCTCTCCTTCCAGGTGGAGCCCGGTGAGCTCTACGCGCTGCTCGGTACGAACGGTGCGGGGAAGACGTCCACCCTGGAGGTCGTCGAAGGTCACCGTCGGGCCACCTCGGGCACGGTGCGGATCTTCGGGGGGAGCCCACGGGATCGGCGCGCGGTGCGCCCACGCATGGGCATCATGCTGCAGGAGAGCGGCTTCTCCCCGGACCTGACGGTGCGGGAGTCGGTGGGCCTGGTCGGCAGGCTGAGCGGACGGCGCGACAACGTCGACCGTGTGCTCGGCATCGCCGGCCTCTCCCGCAAGGCCGCGACCCGGGTGTCCCAGCTGTCAGGTGGCGAGAAGCGTCGTCTGGACTTCGCCACAGCCGTCTACGGCGGACCCGACCTCGTGATCCTCGACGAGCCCACGACGGGCCTGGACATCCAGTCCCGTGACTCGCTCTGGGCGGCCGTGGACAGATTGCGAGACGAGGGATCCACGGTCGTGCTCACCACCCACTACCTCGAGGAAGCCCAGCAGCGCGCCGACCGCATCGGACTCATGCACGAGGGCGCGCTGCGGCAGGAGGGCACGGTCGCCGAGCTCACCCAGTCCCTTCCCGCGGTCATCCGGTTCGCACTTCCGCCCGGCGCGCCCGAGCCGCCGACCGTGGGTGCGCTTAACGGGGCGTTCCACATCGAGACCTTCAACCTGCAGGACGACCTGTACCGGCTGCTGGAGTGGGCACACGACAACGGGGTCGACCTGCGCGAGCTCGAAGCCGGCCCGACCCGGCTCGACGACGTCTTCCGCGCCCTCGACTCCGCGGAGCCCACGAGTCGGTCGACCACACGAACGGGATGACGACACCCGTCGCCAAGAAGGGACAGCGGCCATGCTCGAGATCGCTCGCAGCGAGCTGATCCAGATCTTCCGGAACCGGCTGGTCCTGGTGACCGGTCTGCTCATCCCGGTTGCTGTCAGCGGGTTCTTCGTCTACCGACACGAGATCTTCGCCGATGGCGCGAGCCTCGGCTACATCGCGGCGATAGTGGTGTTCACCGTGATGGCGTTCGGGCTCTACACCACGGCGGTGACGACCTTGGCCTCACGCAGGCAGAACCTCTTCCTCAAGCGGCTGCGCTCCACCGCCGCAGGGGACGCCGACATCCTCATCGGGATGGTCCTGCCCGTCACGGTGATCGCGCTCGTCCAGGTCGTCGTGATCCTGGCCGTGTTCGGCGCGGTCGCGGGCAGCCCCACCCAGATCCCGCTGCTGGCGGTGGCGATCCTGGCGACCCTGGCCATGATGGTCGGGCTGGCGCTGGCCACTGCCGGGCTCACGAGCTCCCCCGAGCACGCACAGGTGACCACCTTGCCCGTGAGCCTGGGAGTCGTCGCCATCGCGAGCTGGGTCGGCATCACCGGCACCGAGGGGCTCACCCTGCTGAAGCGGGCACTCCCGGGCGGCGCCGCCACCGAGCTGGTCGTGGATGCCTGGAACGGGGGCACCGCACTCGCCGACTCGCTGCCCCTCTTGGTCCCCACGCTGGCCTGGGTCGCCGTCGCTGTCGCATTGGCCTGCAAGCTCTTCCGCTGGGAGCCACGCCGATGAGCGCCTGGACGAGCGGAGAGATGTCCGGGCCTCAACGCGGAGCGGCAGCCGCGCAGGCGGTGTCATTGCCTCGCGCTGATCCACAACAACAGGCCGACCACGTCAACCAGGAAGGAACTCATCATGGGATTCATCAACGTCGGAGAAGAGAACAGCACCCCGATCGAGATCTACTACGAGGACCAGGGAACGGGTCAGCCCATCGTCCTCATCCACGGCTACCCCCTGAACGGCCACAGCTGGGAGCGCCAGACAAGCGAGCTCCTCGCCGCCGGATACCGCGTCATCACCTACGACCGTCGCGGATTCGGCCGGTCGTCGAAGGTCGGCTCCGGCTACGACTACGACACCTTCGCCGCCGACCTGAACACGGTGTTGGAGACCATCGACCTCCGCGACGTCGTGCTGATGGGGTTTTCCATGGGCACCGGGGAGCTTGCTCGCTACGTCTCGCGGTACGGCCACGAGCGAGTCGCCAAGCTCGCGTTCCTCGCCTCGCTGGAGCCGTTCCTCCTCGCCCGTGACGACAACCCCGAGGGACTGCCGCAAGACGTGTTCGACGGCATCGAGGAAGCGGCGAGAGGTGACCGCTATGCCTGGTTCAACCAGTTCTTCTCCGACTTCTACAACCTCGAGGAGAACCTCGGCGGGCGGATCGGCCAGGACGCCGTCGCCGGCAGCTGGAACGTGGCCGTCTCCAGTGCCCCCGTGGCGGCGTACGCCGTGGTCTCATCGTGGATCGAGGACTTCCGCGACGACGTCGAGGCGGTGCGCGCCAGCGGCAAGCCGGCGCTGATCCTGCATGGAACGGCCGACAACATCCTGCCGATCAACGCCACCGCGCGCCGCTTCCGCACGCTTCTCCCCGACGCCGAGTACGTCGAGATCGAAGGAGCACCGCATGGGCTGCTCTGGACGCATGCCGACGAGGTCAACAGCGCGCTGCTCGCCTTCCTCGGCTGACCGATGACCAGACAGATCAACATCACACAACGGGTCGAGGCAGCGGGTGCGGCCCTCATCGCCCTCGTCGCGGTCGTCATGCTGTATCCCGAATGGTGGTGGGTGATTCTTGCGGCGTTTCTCGCGTTCGACCTCTCGATGCTGGGATACGCGCGATCGACCGCCGCCGGCGCCACGACCTACAACGCGGTCCACAACTACGCGTTCCCGGCCTTGGCGGGGTTGGTCGCGCTCGCCACCGAGCCGGTGTCCCCGGGTACTTCGACGGCAGCCGGAGTGCTCGCCTGCGCGTGGGCCTTCCACGTCGGCGTCGACCGCGCCCTGGGGTACGGACTGAAGCTGCCGGACTCTTTCAGGAACACCCATCTCGGAGAGATCGGCAAGAACCCGAAACGCACGGCTGACGAGGACGGGGGGTGCGCAGGCGGTAGCGACGACCCGAGGCGCTTGCCATCGAAGTGACGCGGACCGCTTTCGCGATCGCCGCCGATGACCTGACGCGCTCAGATTACGACCGTCACCGCCCAAGACGATGCGGCCCTGGTCGAGTCCTACCTGGCCCCCCGCCCCATTCCGCTCCGACTACCGCAGACCTGCCGATGGGAAGGCAAAGGACTGAAGTGCGCCCGGTCCAGGTCGCCTGAGTCCACGCTGAACACAGCCTCGTGAGGACCGCGGGAGCGCGCAGTGGACCGTGGCAGAACGCCACAGGGCCAGCGCGCTCCCGCGGTCCCGCGCAGCCAAGGCGTCCCCTTACGCAGGCCACCGCGGATGCCCATCAATGCTCATCTGAGAACTCGAACGGAATAGAAGACGAAGCATCCGAACAGGCACGACAATCCGTAGGCAATATTTCGCCCGGTGTCACCAAAGAAGACATAGAAGCACGCCGCGAATACGCAAACCAAGACAAGTACGATGTCCAGAATTCCCAGGATGAGTGCGAGCAAAAGCCGGATCAGGAACCAAACGAAGCCCAGGCCGTACCACTTCCCCATGGTCGAGTCGTCGTAGGCCCATCGACTCAAAGCCAGCGGACTGTAGAACCCATCATCCCAGTAGCGCTGCCACCTGTCGATTCCTTGATTCAGCAGATTGGGCGAGGCTTCCTCGGCCGTCACCTGAGCAGGTTTGAACTCGATGCTCTTTACCTGAGCCTGCGTGACGTCGATCCTCACCGTACGGTCATGAACCTGGATCTTCGTCGTACCGTCCAGGGTGGCCTCGAACTCACCGGCGTGGCCACCAAGATCGTAAATCTCGTCGAAGCCGGCGGACCGGTCACGGAGCACCACACGAATGGCATCGGCGGGCGGCTTTGGCAGGGTGTATTTGGCACCGATCGAGAACTCCCCCAGGGGCGTCACCACCGACTTGTCTCCGGAGACGACCAACCCGCTTCCGGGGCTATAGCTGATCTTGAACGGAAGAAACGTCGGCTTGTACGACCCTTGGGCGCTGCCACCGCTTCCACATCCTGTCAGGCCAACGAGAACCACGATCAGCAGCGGTGCGATGACGAGCCCGACACGGCGAGTCATATCGCCGGAGCCTACGGCGAACTGCCACAGGAGACCATGGCATATGACACAAACGCGAACCCCCTCGGATGCGGGACATCTCAAAGCACCCGAGCTGAATGCTTTACCATGCCCGGCCGAACCGGCCAGGTCGGTCATCCTCAACGTCACTGTGAAGAAGATCCCCCTCGCCCTGCTTACGACTCGTTCGTCCTTGTGTCACACGGGGTCTGGCAGGGAGGAAACCAAGCAGGGGCACTCCAGGTTCGGCCAACCGGCCTGAGCGCCGTATTTAACCGTCGTCTCAGGTTCGCTCGGTAGGAAGCAGGCGTCAGATCAGCGATGTAGCCCGTATGTAGGAGGCCAGTGATGGCAGTCAACGCAGCGCCGTCCGGGGAAGCGCCGGCCGGTCGGTTGGCCGGCCGGTGGGTGCCGTGGTTGGTGATCGGCCTGTGGATGGTGCTGGCGGCGTTCATGGTGCCGCTGAGCGGAAAGTTGAGCTCGGTCACCACCGACAGCGCCGCGGAGACCCTGCCGGCCAGTGCCGAGTCCACCAAGGTGGCGGTGCTGGAGGACAGTCTCCCCGGGGGTGACGACAACACGTTCGTCTTCGTGTACCACCGCGCCGGCGGCATGACCGACGCCGACCGCGCGACGGTCGAGCGCCACTACAGCACCCTTGCCAAGCGGTACCCGCCGAAGGAGGCGGCCCCGGCCGGCGGCGAGGACGAGGGCCCACCGACGAGATCCTCCACCGACGGCAAGGCGATGATGTTCACCCTCCCGGTGAGCACGACCCACGGCGAACCGGAGGCCATCGTCGGCCCGCTGCGTGACGCCGCGAAGGACCGCCCCGCCGGCCTGGAACTCGACGTGACCGGCCCGGCCGCAATCGACGGCGACATGGACGCCGTCTTCGACGGCATCGACCTGCAGGTCCTCCTCACCACCGTCGTCGTCGTCACGCTCCTGCTCATCCTCACCTACCGCAGCCCGGTGTTGTGGTTGATCCCGCTGGTGGCCGTGGGCGCGGCCGCACTGACCGCGATGGCGACCGTCTACCTGCTCGTCAAGGGCTTCGGCATCGTGGTCAACAGCCAGAACTCGGCGCTGCTGACGATTCTGGTATTCGGCGTCGGCACGGACTACGCACTGTTGCTCATCTCCCGGTACCGGGAGACACTGCACCACCACGAGAACGTCCGGGTCGCGATGGTCCACGCGCTACGCAGCGCGGCGCCGGCCATCGTCGCGTCCGCGGCAACCGTGGTCGCTGGCCTGCTCTGCCTGCTCGTCGCGGACCTGAACAGCACCAGCGGGCTGGGCCCGATCGGTGCGGCCGGCATCCTGTGCGCGCTGGTGGCCATGCTGACGCTGTTCCCGGCGGTGCTCGTGGTGCTCGGCAGGCGGATCTTCTGGCCGGCCATCCCGCGGTTCAGCACGGCCGTGGAGGAGAAGCCGGGGCTGTGGGGACGGCTCGGCACCGCCATCAACCGCCGCCGGTGGGTTGCGACGCTCGGCTCGTTCGGAATCCTCGGCATGCTCGCCATCGGGCTGGCGGGCAACACCGGCACCCTGCGGGAGCAGGACCAGTTCCTGTCCGCGCCGGAGTCGGTCACCGGCTTCACCGTTCTCAGCCAGCACTTCCCGGAGCTCGGCGGCCAGCCGATGACGATCTTGACGCGGCCGGCGCACCAGGAGCGGGTGCTCGACATCGTCAAGGACACTCGCGGTGTGGCCCTGGCCGTCCCGGAGGAGACCAGCGGTGGCTGGGCCAACATCTCCGCGTTCCCGACGGACGCGCCGGAAACCGCCGCAGAGTACGAGACGATCAAGCGGGTGCGCACCGCCGTGCACGCGGTGAGCGGGGCGGACGCGATCGTCGGCGGGCCGAGTGCGGAGAACCTTGACACCGAGGTGACCACCAGCCGCGACGAGAAGCTGGTGATCCCGCTGGTGCTCGCCGTCGTCCTGATCATCCTCGGGCTGCTGCTGCGCGCGATCGTGGCCCCGCTGGTCCTGATGGCCACCGTGATCGTCTCATTCGCCGCAGCCTTCGGCGGCAGCGTGTTCGTCTTCGACACGATCCTCGGGTTCAAGGGCATCGACTATTCGGTGCCGCTGCTGGCATTCCTGTTCCTGGTGGCGCTCGGCGTCGACTACAACATCTTCCTGACCAGCCGGGCCCGGGAGGAGACCGTGCGTCTCGGCACCAGAAAGGGCATGCTCAAAGCCCTCTCCGCCACCGGCGGCGTCATCACCTCGGCAGGCGTGGTCCTGGCGGCCACGTTCGCGGTCCTCACCACACTTCCGCTGGTGATGCTGATCGAGGTCGGGTTCCTGGTCGCCTTCGGCGTGCTGCTCGACGCCCTGCTGGTGCGGTCGGTCCTGGTGCCCGCCCTCACCCTGCTGATCGGCCGGCGGATCTGGTGGCCGAGCCGGCTGTCCCGTCCAGCGGCGGAGCTGCCGGACGGTCAACAGTCGCTCGCCGACGACGAGCAGCCCGCGCTGCAACGGTAAACGCGGCGGCACGGACGAGATCCGGGGCGGGGACCCAGACCCGTCCCGGATCTTTTCATGGGCCCGACGGCCGCCGCCCTTCGGTCCTGCGCCGCGCGCCGGGGCTGGGGTCGGCGCACCGTGTCCTGCCCCGACGGTGAGCCGCGCGGGGCCATGCCCGAGGGCCGCCGTCCCTTGTCCTGCGCCGCGCCCCCCGGGGCGGGTCAGCGCACCGCGGTGTCCTACCCGGCGGTGAGCCGCGCGGTCGGGGCGGGCGGGGCCGCGGCCGGAAGGTCGACCCGAAGCAGCGCGCCACCGCGTGCGGAGCGGGCGACGGTGGCCCGGCCGCCGTGGGCATCGACGACCCGCTGCACGATCGACAGCCCCAAACCGGATCCCGGCAAAGCCCGGGCGCTGTCGGCACGGTAGAACCGGTCGAACACCCGCGGTACGTCGGCGGCGTCGATGCCCGGCCCGGCGTCGTCGACCTCGAGCACCGCCGACGCGCCCTCGGCACGGAGCCGGACCTGGACCGGCTGGTCCGCGGGGGACCACTTGCCGGCGTTGTCGATGAGGTTGAGCACCGCCCGCTGGAGCGCAGCGGGACGCCCGCTCACCCACACGGAGGTCTCGTCGAGCGCGACCTCGATGTCGGGCACGCGGGAACGCGCCCGGGTCGCGGCGGCCACCACCACGTCGGCGAGGTCGAGCAGCTCGGTGCTCTCGTCGCTGACGTCACCGCGCGCCAGGTCGGTCAGCTCGGCGGCAAGGGTGCTCAACTCGGCCACCTGGGCGCCGAGATCGTTGAGCAGCCGGGTCCGGCTCTCCGCCGGCAGTGCGCTGTCCAGCGTGCCGCGCCGATCGAGCCGGACCAGCAGCTCGACGTTGAGGCGCAGGCTGGTGAGCGGGGTCTTGAGCTCGTGGGCGGCGTCCTCGGCGAGCAGCCGCTGGGCCCGCCGGGAGTCCCGGAGCGCGGCGAGCATGTCGTTGATCGACTGAATCAGCCGCCGGATCTCCCCACCACCCTCATCCGGGATGTCGGCGTCGAGATCCCGGGTGCGCGCGACACGTACCGCGGCGGCGGTCAGCCGGTCGATCGGTGCCAGCCCGGTCCGCGCCACGGCCCACCCGAGAAGGGCGCCGCCGACCACGCAGAGCAGCCCGATCAGCAGCATGCCCAACCCGAACCGGGTGATCGGGCTGTCGTCGGCGACGCGGGCCACCTGGACCGCGCCGTCGCCCGCCCGCAGCGTGTAGATGAAGTAGCCGTCGCTGTCGTTCGACTCCATCAGGTCGGCCGACGCGCCCTGCGCCACGCGCCCGGCGTGCTCGCTGACCGGGGGCAGCGCGGGTTGGCCGGCCGGCGTCCGGGTCGAGCCGCCGGGCAGGATGACCCGCACCAGCTGACCGGATCCGGGATACGGCGGTAGCTGGACCTGCGCCAGACCGGCGCGCTCCGCGTCCGTCGCCAGGACGCGGGAGTCGGCGCGTAGCTGATTCTCGGCGGTGTCCTGCAGCTCCCAGTTCAGGAGCTCGATGCCCACCTGGAAGGCCACGAACACGCTGACCGCGATGGCCGTCGCCGCGATCATCGTCAGCCTGGTCCGCAGGGACCGCCGGCGCCACCATCGGGTCGGCCGGCGCGGTTCCCGGCCGGCGGGCCTGCTCACGGAGGAGTCTCCCGCAACGTGTATCCCAGGCCGCGCAGCGTGTAGATCAATCGCGGCTCACCCTCGGCCTCCATCTTGCGGCGCAGGTAGCTCACGTATACCTGGAGGTTGTTGGCGCTGGCGCACATGTCGAAGCCCCAGATCGCCTCGAACAGCGCCTCGTGGGTCAAGACCCGGGTCGCGTTGCGCACGAGGACCTCCAGGAGGGAGAACTCGGTCCGGGTCAGGCGCAGCGGCCGCTCGCCCCGCCACGCCTCGAACCTGTCGGGATCGATCCGGACGTCGGCGAACGACAGGACCTGCGACTCCCCGTCGGGCGGCGTGCGCCGGCGCAGCAGGGCCCGCACCCGGGCCAGCAACTCCTCGGTGGCGAACGGCTTGGGCAGGTAGTCGTCGGCGCCCGCGTCCAGCCCCGCGACCCGGTCGGAGACCTGATCACGGGCGGTCAGCATCAGCACCGGCAGATCCCGACCCGCGGCCCGCAACCGCCGGCAGGTCTCCAACCCGCCGAGGCGGGGCATCATCACGTCGAGGATCAGCAGATCCAGCGTGTCACCGCCGGCCCCCCGGACCCCGTCGAGCACGGCGAGACCGTTGGCGACGGTGCTGGTGTCGTAACCCTCGACCTGGAGCACCCGCTCCAGCGATTCACGGATGGCCCTCTCATCATCCGCGATCATGATTCGCACGCCGGCCCGCCCCCTTCCAGTCAAGGCTTTTGCCGCTCATTGTCCCCGATCAACCTGAGAGCAGGATTAGCGCGTCCCTGGGGACCGCGCTCTTACGGATACCTAAGAAATGGAACCTGCCGTCGGCTCATGAGGAGGGGGAGGACCAGATGACCAGCATCGCACCCGGCAACCAGACAGGAGATCCTCCACGCCGGTCACGGGCGCTCGGCGTCCCCAGGTGGCTCCCGAGTGAGCGGAGCGGCGGCTCCCCGATCCACCAACGGTGAATCGAGGCTCAGCTTTCATTAGGCCGCTGCGGCGGTCCTCGGCCGCCCATGTGCTGCCGAGAAGGGACACGGGTTGCGCTGGTCGCTTCGGTGATCGCTGTCTGCAAACGGTCGGCCGGCGCAGGACGCCCTGTTCATCTCCTGGTAACGGTCATGCTTCCGTCGGGGAGTGCTAACCCGAAACGGCGTTGGTGCGCACTTCGCCCGCGCCGTTCGCGGTGGGCGGCGCCGGGTGGAGGGTGGCCTGGCCGGTGATGCGGACGCCCGTGCGGTCGCCGACGCGCAGGTGTACCTGCCCGTTGGTGCGGACGTCGACCGGTGCGTCAAGGCCATCGACGTCGATGGTGATCATGGCGTCGTGACCGTAGTAGTGGACGTCGGTCACCGTCCCGGCGGGTGCGGTGCCGCCGGGGTCGGTGAGCCGTAGCTGCTCGGGCCGCAGGATCACGGTGCCCTGGACGGTCGCGTCGCAGGTGCGCAACTCGACCGGGCCGAGGGGGGTCGTCGCCGTCCCGTTCGCGGCGTCCCCCGGAAGAAGAACGGCGTCGCCGACGAACCCGGCCACCCAGGGATCGGCGGGGTGGCTGTACACGTCATGTGACGAGCCGCACTGCACCACGCGTCCGTTGCGGACGACGGCCACCAGGTCGGCGATCGACAACGCCTCTTGCTGGTCATGGGTCACGAGCAGGGCGGTCGCACCGGTGGCGCGCAAGGCGGCGCGGACGTCCGCCCGTACCCCGGCGCGGAGCGCGCTGTCCAATGCGTTGAACGGTTCGTCGAGGAGCACCAGTGCAGGTTCGGGCGCCAGCGCACGGGCCAGGGCGATCCGCTGCTGCTGGCCGCCGGACAGTTCGTGCGGCATCCTGTCGCCGTACTCGGCGAGGCCGACGAGTTCGAGCATCTCCTCGGTGCGCCGGCGGCGTGCGGCCCGGTCGGCGACGCCGAAGGCGACGTTGCGGGCAACGCTCAGATGCGGGAACAGTGCTCCCTCCTGCGGCACGATGCCGATGCGGCGCCGCTCCGGCGGGACGTGAGTGCCGGGGCCGGTGAGAAGACGTCCGCTCACGGTGACGGTCCCGGTGTCCGCGCGGAGGAAGCCCGCGATGACGCGCAGCAGGGTCGTCTTGCCGCAGCCCGAAGGGCCCAGGACGGCGGCCAGCGAGCCGCCGGGGACGGTGAGGTCGAGCCCGTCCAGGACCTTGGTGTCCTCGACGTACGCCTTGGTCAGGCCCTTGATCTGCAGATCGGTCATGTGCGCCTCCCGAGGAGGTATGAGGGGACGGCCGCGAGCAGGATCAGGGCGGCCGCGTACGGCGCGGCGTCGGCGTAGGACGCGACGCTGGTCTCCGTCCACAGCCGGGTGGCGAGGGTGTCCATCCCGGTGGGGCGCAGCAGAAGGGTCGCCGGCAGTTCCTTCATGCAGACCACGAACGTGAGGGCCGCGCCGGCGGCGACGCCGGGCGCGGCCAGCGGGACGGTGACCGAGCGCAGCACCCGCAGCGGGCCGCGGCCGAGGGAGCGGGCGACGTCCTCAAGCACCGGCGGGGACTGCAGGACCGCGGCGCGGGTCGCGGCGACCGCGAGCGGCAGGAACAGCACCGCGTAGGCGCAGACCAGCAGCGGCAGTTCCTGGTACAGCGGGTTGGCGTACCGGACGGCGAAGAACACCAGCGCCAGGGCGACGGTGATGCCGGGCAGGGCGTGGCCGGCATAGGCGGCCTGCTCCAGCAGGGCCGGGAGCCGCCCCCGGTGGCGGGCGGCGATGACGCCGACGGGCAGGGCGAGGACGGTGGTGAGCGCGGCCCCGGCGGCGGCGGCGCCGAGGGTGGCCCCGGCGGTGTGCACGAGGCCCGCCGGGTCCCAGGTGGAGCGGTTCCCCGTCGCCAGCCAGTACGCGAGCGTGGCCAGCGGGAACACGACGGCCGCGGCGGCGACCGCCGTGCACCAGCCCAGCGATGGGACCGTCCAGCGGCCGAGGCGCAGCGGCGCCGCCGGGCGGGCCGTTCCCGTCCCGGTCCTGGCGTGCCCGCGGCGTCCGCGGGTGCGGGTCTCCAGCGCGACCAGCGCCACCGTCAGCACCACGAGCACGACGCTCAGCGCCGCTGCCGGGGTGCGGTCGAAACTGGCCTGGTAGGAGGTGTAGATGCCGCGCGTGAACGTGTCGTACCGCATCAGCGACACCGCGCCGAAGTCCGACAGCACGTAGAGCGCGACCAGCAGCCCACCCCCGGCCGCCGCCGGGCGGAGCTGGGGCAGGGTCACGCGGAAGAACGTCCGGCCCGGGCCGATGCCGAGCGACCGGGACGCCTCCTCCTGCGCCGGGTCGATGCCGCGCAGCGCCGCGGCGACCGGCAGATAGACGTACGGGTAGCTGACCAGCGTCAGCGACACCGCCGACCCGGCGAACCCGGCCAGGTCCGGCACCGCCGACAGCCAGGCGAACGCCGCCACGTAGCTCGGCACGGCCAGCGGAAGTGTGGCCACGATCGACCAGGCGCGGGCGGCGGGCAGCGCCGTCCGGACGGTCAGCCACGCCAGCGAGATGCCAAGGACCAGGCACGCCAGCACGACGGCGGCGGCCAGCGCCAGGCTCCGGCCGAGCAGCAGCGCGGTGCCCTCGGTGGTGACGACGCTCCAGGCGAAACCGAAGCCGCGCTCCAGCGCCCGGACGGCGAGATATCCGAGCGGCAGCAAGGCCAGTGCCCCGGCCAGGGAGGCCGGGGCGAGGAGCATCCAGGGTGCGCGGGCGGTGGCCATCGGGTCAGACCATGCCGGCTTCCCGGAGCATCGTCAGGGTCTCCTGAAGCGACTCCAGCTCGCCGAGGTCGATCTCGGGGCCCTTCAGGGAGTCCAGCGGCGGCAGGCCAGGAACGTTGCTGGTGACCCCGGACGCCAGCGGGTACTCCTTCGTCTCGTCGCTGAAGTAGGTCTGCGCCTCCTTGGAGAGCAGGAAGTCGACGGCCTTCTGCGCCGTCGCGGGGTGCGCGGCGCCCTTCAGCACGCCCACGCCCGCCACGTTGATCAGCGCACCGGGGTCGGCGCCGGGAAGGTAGTGGAGCTTGGCGGTGACACCGCTCTCCCCCTTCTCCGCGACCCGCTCGTACCAGTAGTAGTGGTTGATCAGCCCGAGGCCGATCTGCCCAGCATCCACCGCGTCCAGCACGGCGATGTTGTTCTCGTAGGCCTTCACACCGTTGGCCTTCAGGCCCTCCAGCCACTTGCGGGTGACGTCGTCGCCGTCCAAGACCCGCATGCCGGTGACGAACGCCTGGAAGGACGCGTTGGTCGGCGCGTAGGCGATCTTGCCCTTCCACTCCGGTTTGACGAGGTCACGGACGGTGTCGGGTGCCTTGGCGACCAGATTCGGGTTGTAGGCGATGACGCGGACCCGGCCGGAGAGGCCGACCCAGTCGCCGGTTCCGGAGCGGAACCGCCCCGCGACCTTGTCGAGGGTCGGCTGGGGAAGCTTCTCCAGGCGTCCCGCCTTGGCGAGGGCGCCGAGCGCCCCGGCGTCCTGGGAGAGGAACAGGTCCGCCTTGGTACCGTCGCCCTCCTCAAGGATCTGCGCCGACAGTTCGGAGCTGGCGCCGTACCGGACCTCGACGCCGGTGCCGACGGCGTCCTCCAGCCTGTCCAGCAGCGGCTTGATGAGTCCTTCGTTGCGGCCGGAGTAGATGATGAGGCCGGCGTCGGACCCGAGGCCGCAGGCCGCTCCCATCGGCAGGATGACGGCCGCGAGAGCGAGTGCGGTGGTGAAACGTCGCAGGGGGTGTCGCATGGCCTACCTCGGGATGCCGTTCGGGGGGTGGTGTTGGTATGTAGGTTAGCCTTACTTAAGATGCGCGTGTGAGTCGCCCCCATCTGGAGCCCCATCCGGTCCCGTTCGCCCATGACCTGGGAGGGCACGCGGACCGAACGGCCATCGTCACCGTGGCCGGGGTGCTGTCCTACCGCGAGCTGGCGGCGCGGGCGGCGGCCACCGCCGAGCGGCTCGGCGCTGAACGCCGCCTGGTGCTGCTCGCCGGGGCCAACACGGTGGACGCGCTGGTCGTCTACCTGGCGGCGCTGATGGCCGGGCATCCCGTCCTGCTGGTCCCGCACGACCGTTCCCTGTCGTCCCTGGTCGACCGGTACGACCCGGACGTCGTGGCCTTTCCGGACGGGACGCTCGACGAACGCCGCGCGGTCTCGGCGCACACCCTCCACCCCGAGCTGGCGCTGCTGCTCAGCACGTCCGGGTCCACCGGGACGCCGAAGCTCGTCCGGCTCTCGCAGCAGAACCTGCAGGCGAACGCGGCCTCCATCGCCGAGTACCTGGACATCCGCGACGGCGACCGCGCCGCCACGACCCTGCCGATGTACTACTGCTACGGCCTGTCCGTGATCAACAGCCATCTGCTGCGCGGCGCCGGGCTGATCCTCACCGACTTCTCGGTGACCGACGACCGCTTCTGGACGCTGTTCCGCGACGCGCGCGGGACGGCGCTGGCCGGTGTTCCCTACACCTTCGACCTCCTCGACCGCGTGGGCTTCGCCGACATGCGGCTCCCGCATCTGCGGTACGTCACCCAGGCCGGCGGCCGGCTGGCGCCCGACCGCGTCGCGCACTACGCGGACCTCGGGCGGCGGCGCGGCTGGGATCTGGTCGTCATGTACGGGCAGACCGAGGCGACGGCCCGGATGGCGTACCTTCCGCCCGATCTGGCGACGTCCTGCCCCCAGGCCATCGGTGTGCCCATTCCCGGCGGCGCGTTCCGGCTCGAACCGCTGCCCGACTGGCCCGGCGCCGATACCGGCGAACTGGTCTACCGCGGCCCCAACGTCATGCTCGGCTACGCCGAAGGCCCCGCCGACCTCGCCCTCGGCCGCACCGTCCACGAACTGCGCACCGGCGACGTCGCCCGGCTGCTGCCGGGCGGCCTGTACGAGGTGGTGGGGCGGCGCAGCCGGTTCCTGAAGCTCTACGGCCTGCGCATCGACCCGCAGAGCATCGAGGCGATGCTCGCCCGGCACGGTTTCACCGCGCTCTGCGCGGGTGACGACAGGGGCTTGGCCGTGGCAGTGGCCGGCGGGGCCGACGCCCGGCGCGTCACGCGGCTCGTCGCGACCGAGTGCGGCCTGCCCGCACGGGTGATCGCCGTGCACCCGGTGTCCGAGCTGCCCCGGCTGCACACCGGCAAGCCCGACCACCGGGCCGTGCTGGCACTGGCGCGACCCGAACCGGTGCCGGCCACCGACTTGGTCCGCCTGTACGCGCAGATCCTCGACCGGGCCGACGTCACCGAGGATCACAGCTTCGTCGACCTCGGCGGCGACTCGCTGTCCTACGTCGAGATGTCGCTGAAGCTGGAGCAGGTGCTCGGGACGCTGCCCGCCGACTGGCATACCCGGCCCATCCGCGAGTTGCGGCGCCCGGCCGGGCGCTCACGGCGGCGTACCCTGGAGACCGGCATCCTGCTGCGCGCCGTCGCGATCGTCCTCATAGCCGGATCGCACATCTCACTCTTCACCGTCCGGGGCGGGGCGCACGTGCTGCTCGCGGTGGCGGGCTTCAACTTCGCCCGGTTCCACCTCACCTCGTCCGGGCGCGGCGAACGACGCCGGCACGTGCTCGGCGCCCTCAACCGGATCGCGGTGCCGAGCGTCGTCTGGCTCGTCCTCGCGGCACTCCTCACCACCGACTACCACCTGGTGGACGCCCTGCTGCTGAAGAGCGCGTTCGGACACAACAGCAATTACTGGTTCATCGAGGTCATCGTCTACCTCCTGCTCGCGATGGCCGCGTGGCTGAGCGTCCCGGCCCTCGACCGGGCGGAGCGCCGCGCGCCCTTCGGCTTTGCCCTCGCGCTGCTTTCTGCCGCCATTGTCGTCCGCTACGACTTCTTCGGCCTCTCGAACCTCCCGGACGCGGTCACCGCCCTGTGGCTGTTCCCCCTCGGGTGGGCCGCGGCGAAGGCGGGCACCGCCGCGCAACGATCGCTGGTGACCGTGACCGCGCTCGCCACCGTCCCGGGATACTTCGGCTCCGGCGAATCGCTGCGCGAGATCGTCGTCATCGGCGGCGTGACATTGCTGATCTGGGTCCCCGCGCTGCCGAGCAGCGCCCCGCTCAACCGCCTCGCCGGGCTCCTCGCCGGCGCCTCGCTGTACATCTACCTCGTCCACTGGCAGGTCTATCCGCTACTGGACGGGCACTCCCGGCTCCTTGCCCTGTTCGTCTCCCTGGCGGCCGGCATGGCATACGCCTCCGCCGCCGCACGCATCATGCGGACGGCGCCCAAGACAACCCTGCGCAACCGTCGGCAACGGCATCCGCAGAAAAGGTCCGCGGTGCGCGACAGTGCGATGACCGAAATTTCCGTCCGCTGATTCGCCGCGGTAGGGACTTTGGTCCCGGCCAGGGTGTGACCCATGGCCATGGGGACAGCGTGCCGGGCAGCGGGACGATGAAGTCGGCACTGCCGCCAACGCCGAGGCCCGCATGGCATCGAGAAGTGAGAGCGACCAGCGGGTTCACGGCCCGACACCCATTCCGTTTGCGCGCCCGAGGCCGTGATGGCCGAGTACGGCCTGACCACCGCGGTAAAGCTGTCGTCCAACGAGATGCCCGACCAGGCGCTGCCCGCGGTGGCGGCGGTGCTCGGCGAGGCGTACGCCCGCATGCAGCGGATGAACCGGGCGCTGATGGCCGCCGGCCTGGTCGACCGCGTCCAGGTGACGCTCTTCCCTGTGATCACAGGTCAGACCGGGGTGGACCCGATCTTCCAGGATGCGGCCGACTTCGACCTGGAGCTGATCGAGAGCCGGACGCTCGACGGCCACACCCAAGAGCTCATCTACCGGCCCACCCTGCATGGCTGAAGACCGCGCGGGACATCAAAGGCGCACGCCCTACACCACCGGAGTGGCGTAGATCGGCCGGCGTTGCGCCGTAGGTTCGCTCCCGGCCAAATGCTCGGGAGTGGACGTGGCGGGTGGCATCGGTGAGGTCTGGCTTGGTCGAGGTGGTGTTGTCTCGCCTGGGTGATCCGGTCTGCCGAACGCCGAGCGGAAGGGACGCCTCGGAAATTAGAACGCGTTCTTGTCAACGGCGGCGGTGTCGAGCAAGCTACGTCGCATGGATCTGAATGCCCTGGAAGAGATCCGTCAGGTGAAGTACCGCTACCTGCGCTGCCTGGACCTGAAGGACTGGGACGGGTTCGCCGACACCCTCACGGAGGACGCTCTGGGCGCCTACGGAACACACGCGGTCGGCGAGCCGCTGCGTCTGGAAGGCCGCGATGCCATCGTCGACTACATGCGCGACAATCTCGGTCCCGAGATCATCACGGTGCACTTCGCGGGCCAACCCGAGATCCGGGTCGACGGCGACAGGGCCGAGGGCACCTGGTGCCTGGAGGACACCGTCATCGCCAAGGCGTTCCGGGTGCTGATCCGCGGATCCGCCTTCTACGAGGAGACGTATCGGCGCTGCGCGGACGGCGGATGGCGCATCAGTGGCATCGGCTATGAACGGACCTACGAATACTCGATATCGCTCGACGATGTGCCCAGTTTCAGGCTGCTGGCAGACCGCTGGGCGCCCTCGCCCCCGCAGGCGTCTTGACCCACGCGGCCTACCTTGCGAGCAGCGGGGCGGCGGTGCGCGCGGCCGGGGGCATCCCCTGTGTCAGACCTTGGTGCGCTGCTGCTTGAGGCGGAGTTCCTCCTTGCGGACTTCGGCTTGGACGGCTTGCTCGCGTTCCAGCCAGTCGGGCCTTTCGGCCTTCAGGTCCTCGATCTCGGCCGTGGTGAGGGGGCCCGTGATGCCGGCGCGGGCCAGACCTGAGACGGAGACGCGGAGCTTGGCGGCGACGACCTGGCGGGGGTGGGGGCCTTCACGGCGCAGGTTCGCCAGCCATGAGGGCGGGTCGGCCTGGAGCGCGTTCAATTCGTCCCGGGAGACAGGACCTTCCTGGAACTCGGCGGGTGCTGCCGACAGCAGGATCCCCAGCTTCTTGGCCGCGGTCGCGGACTTCATGGTCTGCGGGGTCTTTGCTTTGGACGTGCCCATGACCTCAAGGGTAGCCAGCGGGAGGGGACTGCCTGGACGTGACTAGGGTGGCGGAGTGAGCGATGGTGAGTTCCGGCTGGCCTACGTACCGGGGGTGACGCCCGGGAAGTGGGCCGGGGTGTGGGCCGAGCGGGTCCGGGAGGTTCCGCTTCGCCTGCTGCAGATGCCGGCGGCCGAGGTCGTCCCCCTGCTGCGGGACGGTGGCGTGGACGCTGCGTTCGTACGCCTGCCCGTCGACCGCGAGGGCCTCCATGTCATCCCGCTGTATCTGGAGACGACCGTCGTCGTGGTGCCCAAGGATCACGCGGTGGCCGCAGTGGAGGAGGTGGAGCTCGCCGATCTCGCCGACGAGGACGTGTTCGAGCCACTCGACGAGGTCCTGACCTGGGACGACCGCCCCGGGCAGCCTGCCTTCACCCGTCCTGAGAGCACCGCCGGCGCGATCGAGTTGGTGGCGTCGGGAGCCGGCGTCCTGCTGGTCCCGCAGTCTCTGGCCCGCCTCCACCACCGCAAAGACCTCACCTACCGAGCCGTGACCGACGCTCCTCAGTCCCAGATCGGCCTGGCCTGGCTCGATGCCGAGACGACCGACCTCATGGAGGAACTGATCGGCATCGTCCGCGGCCGCACCCCCAACAGCTCCCGCGGCCGCAATCCCCGGCAACAGCCCGCCCGTAAAAAGCCACCGCCGCAGCGCCCCGCCTCCAAGCAACGCCGCCAGAAGCGCCGCCGAAGGTGACGAGAGCCGCGCCTACCGACGGCACCCCGCCCTCCCACGGGCAGAGAGCATCGTCCAAGTTGATCAAGGTCAACTCAGCTCGGGTGTCCGCGCAACGGGGGAAGCTCAAGATGTCGTTAGACGGCATCACGATGACGCGGTCGTAGGGCCCGACATGTCATTCGCTCGGCTGGGGAACCTTGCAGTCGGCGGTGGGGTTGAGACCGATGTAGTTGAGCGGACCGGAGGCCCAGGTGATTCCGATGGTGGCGATTGTGGCGCAGCTGCCGTCAAATCGGGTGTAGTAGTCGCGCTGTCCCGCAGCGAGCGTTCCTACGATCAGCCAGGCGACGAGCATCCACCGTCCGGACCTCATCGCTACCTCCGGTGACCGCTTCGCCGACCCTGGGGTACGACAGTAACGAGAAGATCGTCCATAGTTAAGCAAGTCGGGCCGGGTGTGTCATGCCAACGTCCCGCGCGGCCGCTGTGCTCTCGACGACGCTCTGCCCACCACCGGAACGTCTCTCGGCGACCCGACCGTGCCTGTGAAGGTCGCTGTATCCAGGAGCGGTCGGAGGAGGAAGGTGAGGTGTGCATGCAGCGTCATCTTTGATGAACCCGGCCGAGACGAAATGAACGAGCCGTACTCAGAGTTGAGGTCGATCGTCGGGCAAGCCGGGTTGCAGAGGGGCATCCATGGTCAGCGTCAGTGTGGAGACCGCGGAGCAGACGGAGGCCCGCCTGCGCGATGTGATCGCTCAAGCCGACGTCATCGTGCACGACGGCGCCTGGTGCTTTGAGGAGTTCCCTGCCGCCCAGGCCCCCGAGCTCACAGCCGACACCCTTGCCGTGATCCGCGACGAGGAGAGCTGGAGCCGCCTGGTCCCCCACGTGCACGGGCACAGCGGCGCCGAACGGTTCGGGGTCTTCTCTTTTCACTTCCCTGCCGATCAGGACAACAGTGGCTTCGTCGGCTGGCTGGCCACTCACCTCAAGGCCCAGCTCGGGACCGGCGTGTTCGTCATCTGCGGCAGCAACCAGGCCCGCGGCGGCATCTACGACTACTGGGGCTGTCCCATCGACATGCTGGATGAGGCGGTCGCAGTGGTCGAGGCGCTGCGCATCCGCCGACCCGGCCAGTGATCCCCAACCATTGAGGGCCCACATCGCCGCGAGGGTGCCGCCGACCCTGCCCTGATGAGGCCGATGCTCGTTGTAGAGGGTCTCGAACTCGCGGAGTGCGTGAAGCAGCAGGTGCCGCTGGTTCCAGATCAACGTGCGGTCGAGCAGTTCGCGGCGGCAGGCAGGCACACCGTTGACAGCGCTGCCGAACCCTCTAAACTGAACTAAACGTTTAGTTCAACTGGTTGCCGGGCGGGCGGCCGGAGAGGGACGTCATGGCCACCACGGGCGCCGCAGACTTCACGACCTTCGACCTGCCTGGCGGGCACGTACCGGACACCGGTCCGATCACCGAGGCGGAGCGGGCGGTCCGCCGGGACCTCGCCGCGGCATACCGGCTGTGCGCCCTGTTCGGGTGGGACGACCTGATCTACACGCACATCTCCGCACGCGTCCCCGGTCCCGGGCACCACTTCCTCGTCAACCCGCTGGGGCTCGGGTTCGACGAGATCACCGCGTCCAGCCTGGTCAAGATCGATATGGCCGGGAACGTCATCGGGGACAGCCCCTACCGGCCGAACGCGGCGGGGTTCGTCATCCACGGCGCCATCCACGGCAGCCGCGCCGACGCGGGGTGCGTCATGCACCTGCACACGGAGGCGGGAATGGCGCTGAGCATCCTGGAGGAGGGGCTGCTCCCCCTCACCCAGCACGCGATGCGGTTCCACGGCCGCATCGGCTGCCACGACTATGAGGGCATCGCCCTGACGATGGACGAGCAGCGGCGCTTCATCGCCGACCTCGGCGAGAACGCCGCCCTGATTCTGCGCAACCACGGAACGCTGACCGTGGGCCGCAGCGTCGGTCACGCCTTCACCGAGATGTTCTACCTCGACAAGGCCGCCAGGACCCAGCTCATGGCGCAGGCCACTGGCCGCCCGCTGCGCGTGCCCGGCGCCGACATCGTAGAACTGACGGTCCAGCAGTGGCTGGACGACCTCGGCGTCTCCGGGGACCGCGAGTGGCCGTCCCTGATCCGCAAGCTCGACCGAACCGACCCGGGCTACAAGGACTGACGCGGC
Organism: Actinomadura sp. 6K520; assembly: GCF_004349245.1. Classification (GTDB taxonomy): domain Bacteria; phylum Actinomycetota; class Actinomycetes; order Streptosporangiales; family Streptosporangiaceae; genus Spirillospora. Next base: position 92,583 of record NZ_SMLC01000007.1, read on the forward strand.
ACCGGCGGGAGGGTGCCGTCCCCGGGCGGTCCGTCCCGCCGTCTCGGCCAATCCGTGGTGACCGACTGGAGGCGCACCGATGGTTCCCCGACACCCGACGACGTTCCACGAGTGCTGGTCGACCGCCGTCCGGCGGCACGGCGACTCGGTCTTCCTGCTGTTCCACGACGAAACCGGCACCACGACGTGGACGTACCGCGAGTTCGACGCCGTGGTCGCCCGCACCTCGGGCACGCTTCACGACCTCGGTGTACGCCCGGGCGCCGCGGTTCATGTCGCTCTGCGCAACTGCCCCGCCTTCGTGGCGACCTGGCTGGCGGTGGCCCGGCTCGGGGCTTGGATGGTCCCGGTCGACCCCGCGTCGACCGCTCGGGACGTGGCCAACCAGGTACGCCGTACCGCACCCGTGCTGGGGATCTGCGCCACCGACCGCGCCGCGGCCTACCGCGCCGGAGCCGGCGACACGGTCCCGGTGGTGCTCGAACTGCGGGAGACCGCCGGCGACGTGCAGGCGGGCGGTGCCCTTCTCACCGGTGAGCCGATCGGTGCCACGGCAGAGACGGCCGATCCCGGGGCCCGGCTCGCCGTCATGTTCACCTCGGGCACCACGTCCGAACCCAAGGGAGTCGTCCTCACCCAGCGCAACTACGCCCACGTGGCCGAGACGATGTCGGCGGCGGCCGGATTGCGCGGCAAGCACCGCTGGCTGGTCACCTTGCCGCTCTTCCACGCGAACGCTCAGTACTACTGCTTCGCTCCGGCGATCGCGGTGGGTGCCGGCGTCGCGCTCACCCACGGCTTTTCCGCCTCACGGTGGCTTTCGCAGGCACACGCTTTGGAAGCCACCCACGCGAGCCTGTTCGCCGCGCCGATCCGGATGATTCTTGCGCGCCGGGCCGCCGACCCGCCGCCGCTGAGGATGCAGCATGTCTGGTTCGCGCAGAGCCTCGGCCAGGACCACTACGAGGAGTTCGCCAGGCTCGTCGGCTGCCGGCCCCGGCAGTTGTACGGGATGACCGAGACGGTGGCGGCGGTGACCGCCGATACCGGCGACCCGCTGCGTCACGACGTCATCGGCCACCCGATCGGCGGGCGGAGGATCGCCGTCGTCGACCCGGTGACAGGCCGGCCGGTGGCCGCGGGCGAGGCGGGGATGCTGCTGGTGCACGGGGTCCGCGGCGAGGACCTGTTCGAGGGATATCTCGATGATCCCGCCACGACGGGCCGCAGCTTCACGGGCGGCGACGACGGCTCCTGGCTCCGGACCGGAGACCTGGTCAAAGCCGACGGGACCACGGGTGCGCTGCGGTTCGTCGGCCGCGCCGACGACGTCATCAAGGTCTCCGGGGAGAACGTCAGCCTCACCGAGATCGAAGCGGTGCTCGCCCAGGCCCCCGGAGTCCTCGAAGCCGCGGTCGTCGCGCGACCCGATCCCGTCCGTGACCAGGTCCCGGTCGCCTACGTCGTCGCCAAGGACCCCGCCTCACCACCGGCCCCCAGCACACTTGCCGGATGGGCGGCCGAGCACCTGGCCCCCCAGGCGCGTCCCCGGGCCTGGCACCTCATCGACGAACTTCCCCGCACGAGCGTCGGCAAGGTCCGCCGGTTCCGGATGACCGCGAACCCCGCCGGGGGTGCGGAT
>NZ_SMLC01000080.1 GCF_004349245.1 Actinomadura sp. 6K520
GTTCGTCGGCAGCGGCGTGCCGGGCGGCCGGGTCGGGGGGCGCCGCGGGCCGTCCTCGTCCGCACCGCCTCGTCCGGGGCCGCTGCTGACGCGCAGCGTGATCGTCGTCCCGGGTTCCACCGAGCCGGGACCGGGCGACATCTCGGCCACGGTCCCCCGCTCGTACCGGCGGGACCTGACGCGCTCGCCGACGCGGGTGGTGAAGCCGGCGGCGCGGAGCTTGCCGAGGGCCTCGTCGAGGCTCATGCCGCGCACGTCGGGCACCTGGACGCGGTCCTCGCCCGAGCCCCGGCTGAAGTAGGAGGACGGCGGCCGGTGGAACGGGCTCGCGTCCGTGCCCCGCAGCGCACCGAGCATGCTCCGCTGCCAGATCGGGGCGGGGATCGTCGCCCCGAACACCGAGCCGTAGCACCGGCCGTCCAGGCACAGGCTCGTCATCGGGTGCTTGTAGCCGCCGCGCGGGTCGCCGACCCACACGGCCGCGGCGAGGTCCGGGGTGTAGCCGGCGAACCAGGCCGCGGAGAAGTTGTCGACGGTGCCGGTCTTGCCGGCGGCGTCGCGGCCGAGCCCCATGCCGCGCGCCGTGCCCTTGGTCAGGACGCCGCTCAGGATGTGGTTGACGGCGTCCGCGACGTCCCGGTCGAGCACCTGCTCGCAGTCGCGCGGCGGGACCTTCAGCTTCTTGCCGGACGCATCGGTGATCGCCTTGATGGCGATCGGCTCGCAGTACTCGCCGCGGGCGCCGAAGGCCGCGTAGGCCGCCGCGAGGCGCAGCGGCGAGACGGCGTTGAACCCGAGCGTGAACGACGGGAACTGCTCCAGCGGCTTACCGTTCGCCTGCCGCATCCCGAGCCGCTCGGCCATCTTGACGGTGTCGCACAGGCCGACCTCCTTCTGCAGGGCCAGGAAGTAGGTGTTCACGGAGTGGTGGGTGCCCGTGACGAGGCTGAAGCTCCGGCCGCCCTCGCCGTCGGCGGCGTTGCCCAGCGACGCCGTCGGGTCGCCGACGTTCTCGCCGTCGCAGTTGCGGAAGCCGACCGGCGTGTACTTCTCCGGCGCCATCAGCCGGGTGCCGAACGGCATGCCCTCGTCCAGGGCGGCGGCCAGGGTGAACGCCTTGAACGTGGACCCGGCCTGCATGCCGATGCTGGAGCCGTGGCTGGCGTCGGCGGCGAAGTTGATCCAGGTCTTGCCGCGCTCCTCGTCAGGGCCGAGCTCGCGGCCGACGACCAGGGCCTTGATCTCACCGGTGCCCGGTTCCACCATCGCCTCGGCGGCGGCCTTGTGCGCGGAGTTCTTGGCGGGGACGTAGGCGAGCACGGCCTTCCGCGCGGCCTTCTGGGCCCTGCGGTCCATGGTGGTGCGGATGGTGAGCCCGCCCCGCTTGAGCAGTTCCTCCCGCTCCTTCACGGTCTCCCCGAAGACCTTGTTGGCGAGGATCTCGCGCTGCACGTAGTCGCAGAAGAACGGCGCCTCGCTGGCCACGCAGCCGCTGCGGGTGTGCTGGATGTCCAGCTTGACGGGCTGCTTCTTGGTCGCCTCCGCCTCCGCGAAGTCGATCATGCCGAGTTCGGCCATCCGGTTCAGCACGACGTTGCGGCGCTCCAGGGCCGCGCGGGCGTGCTGGGTCGGGTCGTAGGCGTAGGGGTAGCGGATGACGCCCGCGAGCAGCGTCGCCTCGGCGAGGTTCAGCTCGGAGGCATGCTTGGAGAAGTAGTGCCGGGACGCGGCCTCGACGCCGTAGGCGCCGTCGCCGTAGTAGGCGATGTTGAGGTAGCGGCGCAGGATCTCGTCCTTGGGGAACCGCTTCTCGATCGCGACCGCGTACCGCAGCTCGCGGATCTTGCGCGCCGCGGAGATCTCCTTCGCCGCCGCGCGCTCCTCGTTGGAGTCGGCCTGGGTGAGCAGCAGGTTCTTCACGTACTGCTGCGTGATGCCGGAGCCGCCCTGCGTCACCTCGCCGCTGCTCACGTTGCTGGCGAGCGCCCGCAGGGTGCCCTGCACGTCGATGGCGCCGTGCTCGTAGAAGCGGCTGTCCTCGATGGCCAGCACGGCCTTGCGCAGCACCGGCGCGATCTTCTCCAGCGGGACGTCCACCCGGTTCTGGTAGAAGAACGTGGCGATGGTGCGGCCGTTCGCGGCCAGCACCCGGGACCGCTGCGGGACGCCGGCGGTCGAGAGCCCCTCGGGTTCGGTGAGGAACCAGTCCGCGGTGTCGCGGGCGCCGATGCCCGCGGTGCACGCGGTTGGTAGCAGCATGAGGGCGACGAGGAAACCGGCGACACCGCCCAGCGCGCCGAGCCCGCGGACCGCGCGGGCCTTCTCCGCGCGGGTCGTGGACCCGCTGAGGAACCTGCGGGGGCGCCCCGGGCCGTGCGCTCGCCGCGGATCGCCGGAAACGTCGTCTCCCGCGTCCGGATCGTCACCTTCTGTCCCAGCCAGCACGCGCTTAGCGTAAACGTGCGCCCCCGGCCGGGCCACCCCATCCCCGATGTCCCGGTTCATAGCGCCGTGACCGTGCGGCAGATCAGGCGTGCGGCGCTCGGCGCTCCCAGGATCGGACACGATCCCGAAATACCCGGGAAACCGCCCGCAATTCGGACTCCGGATCGACGCCCCGCTCCGTCGCCTCCCGGACCAGCTCGAAGAGCCGTACGCCCAGCTCGCCGCCCGCCGCGGCGGCATCGGCCGGAAGATCGGCCGGAAGATCGGCCGGGAGATCGTCCGCGAGCTCGGCCGGGGCCTTCAGCCGCCCGGCGCGGCGCTGGAGCTGCGCGGCCAGCGACAGCGCGGGCTGCCCCATCGGCACGCCGTCGAGCGCCGACGCCTCCGCACCGCCCTTCTCCGCCCGCTCGGCCGCCTTGATCTGCTCCCAGTTGGCGTTGACCTCGTCGGCACCGGAGACCGTCACGTCCCCGAACACGTGCGGATGGCGGCGGACGAGCTTGTCGACGATCGCGCCCGCCACGTCGTCGATGGTGAACTCCGTCCCGTCGGCGCGCTCGGCGGCCACCACCGAGTGGAACGCGACCTGCATCAGCACGTCGCCCAGTTCCTCGCGCAGCGCGCCGTAGTCGCCGGACTCGACGGTGTCGAGGACCTCGTACGCCTCCTCCAGCAGGTACGGGACGAGGGTCGCGTGCGTCTGCTTGCGGTCCCACGGGCATTCGCGGCGCAGCGTGTCCATCACCGAGACGAGGTCGAGCAGCCGCGCACCGGGCAGGTCGTAGGAGCCGTGCAGCACCTCGACGTCGACGGGGTCGTGCACGACCAGGGTGCCGATCTCCCGCAGCAGCGGCTCGTCGCCCTCGGGCGCGGCCACCCACAGGACGTCCCCGCCCCGCGCGTCCGCGACCAGCCGGGACGCGTCGGGCTCCGCCACCACCTCGGGGGCGACGCCCGCGTCGCGCAGGGACGGCAGCAGCGGGTGCCCGTCCCGCAGCCGGACGGACGACGCCGACCGCAGCGCGTCCCAGGCGCGGCAGGTCAGCAGTCCCGGCGCCACCCGGTGGGTGGTCGCCAGCAGTGTCAGGCCCATGCGCGTCAGATACCCGAGTCGGGCCTGGACAGGCGCTGCTCGGCCGGGTTGATCTCGAACTTGCCCGGGTCGTAGCTCCCGTAGCGGGGGTTGACCTCGATCTTCATCTCGTCCGCGGTGCGCCGGAACAGGTCGTTCCACTGCTGCCCGGCCCGCTGCGTCGCGGGGTTCATCTGATTGGTGAAGTCCGCCCCGAACCGCTCCATCACCGCGGCCTGCGTGGCGACGAGGCGCGCCAGGTCGCGGGTGCGGTCGCAGGGCAGCCCGCTCGCCAGCGTGATCGACTCGGCCCCGCCCTGCCGGTTCAGGCTCTCGACCGCCCGGTCGACCTGGCCGCCGGTGATCTCGACCCCGGCCTCGCCGGCCACCTCGCGGGCGACCCGGAAGTTGATCAGCAGGGTGAGCGCGCCCCGCACGTCGGACTCGGAGTCGGCGCCGAGCTGCTGAGCCGGGTTCCCCGGATTCGCGCGCATCTCGTTGGCGACCGGGTCCGCCCGGAACTGCTCGCGCCAGTCGCGGACGTCCTGGCTGAGCTCGGTGACGGTGATGCGGTCGTCGCCGACGAGGGCGGCGGTGCCCGCCTTCGGCGTGCCGCCGCAGCCGGCCAGCGCGCCGGCCGCCAGCACGGCGGCCACCGCGACCTTCACGGACTTACCGAACACGGAAAATTCCCATCTGATCGGTCGGGCTCGGGAGACGCGCCCGACACTACCGCGCGGCGGTGGCTGATGCGGTCTCCAGGAACAGGGCCTCGACCAGGTCCGTCGCCCAGCGCAGCAGCTCCTGGTCGCGCAGCGGCCGGCCGCCGATCGGCGCGGTCTTCGGCGCGGGCACCAGCAGGGTGTCGGTCGTGGCCTTGAGGATGCTCTTCGGGTACAGCCGCTGCAGCCTGACCTGCTTGGAGTCGGGCAGTCGCGCGGGCGAGAACTTGACGAAGTTGCCCTGGACGGTCACGTCCGCGAGCCCCGCCCGGCGCGCCTTCGCCCGGAACCGCGCCACCTCCAGGAGGTTCAGCACCGGCACGGGCAGCGGCCCGAACCGGTCCTTCAGCTCGTCGTGCACGGCGCCGATCTCATCCTCGGACGTGATCGCGGCGATGCGGCGGTAGGCGTCCAGCCGGAGCCGCTCCCCCGGCACGTACTCGTGCGGCAGGTGCGCGTCGACGGGCAGCTCGACCTTCGTCTCGACGGCCTCGGGCTCCCTGCCGCCCTCCTTCAGGTCCTGGACGGCCTCCCCGACCATCCGGACGTACAGGTCGAACCCGACGCCCGCGACGTGGCCGGACTGCTCGGCGCCCAGGATGTTGCCCGCGCCGCGGATCTCCAGGTCCTTCATCGCGACGTACATGCCGGCGCCGATCTCGGTGTGCTGCGCCAGCGTCGACAGCCGCTCGTGCGCGGTCTCGGTCAGCGGCTGCTCCGGCTGGTACAGGAAGTAGGCGTACGCCCGCTCCCGGCCGCGCCCGACGCGCCCGCGCAGCTGGTGGAGCTGCGACAGCCCGTACATGTCGGCGCGGTCGACGATCAGCGTGTTCGCGTTCGGCACGTCCAGCCCGGACTCCACGATCGTCGTGGCGACCAGGACGTCGTAGTTCTTCTCCCAGAAGTCGACCATGACCTTCTCGAGCTCGTGCTCGTTCATCTGGCCGTGCGCGATGCCGATGCGCGCCTCCGGGACGAGGTTCGCCAGGTTCGCCGCGACCTTGTTGATCGAGCGGACCCGGTTGTGCACGAAGAACACCTGGCCCTCGCGCAGCATCTCGCGGCGGATCGCGGCGGCGATCTGCTTCTCCTCGTACGGGCCGACGAACGTCAGCACGGGGTGCCGCTCCTCCGGCGGAGTCAGGATCGTCGACATCTCCCGGATGCCGGTCAGGCCCATCTCCAGCGTCCGCGGGATCGGCGTCGCCGACATCGCGAGCACGTCCACCTGCGTCCGCAGCCGCTTCAGCTCCTCCTTGTGCTCGACGCCGAAGCGCTGCTCCTCGTCGATGACCACCAGGCCGAGGTTCTTGAACCGGGTCTGCGCCGACAGGATGCGGTGGGTGCCGACGACCACGTCCACGGTGCCGTCCGACAGCCCGCGCAGCGTCTCCTCGATCTCCCCGTCGGACTGGAACCGGCTGATCGGCTTCACCGTGACCGGGAACGCCGCGAACCGCTCGCTGAACGTCGACATGTGCTGCTGCACCAGCAGCGTCGTCGGCACCAGCACCGCGACCTGCCTGCCGTCCTGGACGGCCTTGAACGCCGCGCGCACCGCGATCTCGGTCTTGCCGTAGCCGACGTCGCCGCAGATCAGCCGGTCCATCGGCACGGGCCGCTCCATGTCGGCCTTCACCTCGTCGATGGCGGCGAGCTGGTCGGGCGTCTCCACGTAGGGGAACGCGTCCTCCAGCTCCCGCTGCCACGGAGTGTCGGGGGCGAACGGGTGCCCGGGGCTCGCCATCCGCGCCGAGTACAGCCGGATCAGCTCCCCGGCGATCTGCTTGACGGCCTTGCGGGCGCGGGACTTGGCCTTCTGCCAGTCGGCGCCGCCGAGCCGGTGCAGGCTCGGCGCCTCCCCGCCGACGTACCGGGTCAGCTCCTCCAGCTGGTCGGTCGGGACGAACAGCCTGTCGCTCTTGGCGTACTCCAGGATCAGGTACTCGCGGGTGGCGCCCTGCACGGTCCGGCTGACCATCTCCACGTACCGGCCGACGCCGTGCTGCTCGTGGACGACGTAGTCGCCGGGCTTGAGCCGCAGCGGGTCGATGCCGCCGCGCCGCCGCGACGGCATCCGCCGCGCGTCCTTGGTCGAGGACTTCTGCCCGGACAGGTCGGTCTCGGTCAGCACCGCCAGCCCGGCCGACTCCCAGACGAACCCGTTCTCCAGCAGCCCGGTCGCCACGGACACCAGGGACGGCTCGGGCGGCGCGGCGAGGTCGGTGAGCCGCGCGCCGAGGCCCTCCTCCCCGAGGAGCTGGACGAGCCGCTCGGCGGGCCCGTGGCCGGCGGTGACCATCACGACGCGCCAGCCGCCGTCGATCCAGCCCTTGACGTCGCCGACGACGCGCGTGGTGTCGCCCCGGTACGCCTCGGCCGGCCGCACCCCGAGGTTCAGCGCATCCGCTGCCTCTTCCAGGGCTGCCTCTTCCAGGGGGGACGACCCCGCCGGCCCCCCGGTGCCCGCTTCGCCGCGCATTCCGGGGTTGAGCGCCGTCACGCTCCAGCGGGGCAGGCCCAGTTCCGTGCTGTGCGCCCGGACGTCCTCCAGCGAGCGGAACGCGGCGGCGCCGAGGTCGATCGGCGCCTCTCCCCCCGCGGCCGCGTTGACCCAGCTCGCCTCCAGGAACTCCTGGCTCGTCCGGACCAGCTCCGCCGCGCGGGTGCGGATCCGCTCGGGCTCGCACACCAGCAGCGCCGACCCGTCCGGCAGGAGGTCGGTCAGCAGCTCCATGTCGTCGGCGAGCACGGGCGAGAACGCCTCCATGCCCTCGACGGCGTCGCCGTCGGCGATCCGGCCGAGGATCTCGGCGAGCGCCGGGTGCTCCTCGGCCAGCGCCCTCGCCCGCTCCCGCACCTGCCCGGTCAGCGGCAGCTCCCGGCACGGCGGTGCCCAGAGCCCGTCCTGGGCCACTTCGAGGGAGCGCTGGTCGGCGGCTTTGAAGTAGCGGATCTCCTCGACCGTGTCGCCCCAGAACTCGACCCGCAGCGGGTGCTCCTCGGTGGGCGGGAACACGTCCAGGATGCCGCCGCGCACCGCGATCTCGCCGCGCTTCTCCACCAGGTCGACGCGGTGGTACCCGGCGTCCACCAGGCTCCGGACGGCCTCGTCCATGTCGGCGTCCGCGCCGGACACCAGCCGAACCGGCTCCAGGTCGGCCAGCCCCGACACGATCGGCTGGAGCACCGCGCGGACCGGCGTCACGACGACGTCCAGGGCACCGCCCTTGCCGCCGGCGGTCCCGGCCGCGTCCAGGTGGGCGGCGTTCGGGTGGACGAGGCGCCGCAGCACCGCGAGCCGCTGCCCGACGGTGTCGGAACGCGGCGACAGCTTCTCGTGCGGCAGCGTCTCCCACGCCGGGAAGTGCGCCACCCGGTCCGGGTCGAGCAGGCTCGACAGCGCCGCGGTCAGGTCCTCCGCCTCCCGGCCGGTCGCGGTCACCGCGAGCACCGCGCCGCCGCCGTCCGCACGGAGCCGGCGGCTCAGGGCGGCGGCCAGGATCGGCCAGAGCGAGGGGGGCGCGACGACCTCGGTGTCCACGCGCGCCCGGTCGAGGGCGCGCCGCAGACCGGGGTCGGTGCTCGCAAGGTCAACAAGTCCAGAAAGCGTCATTTTCGCCCGCAACTTAGCAATTCACCCCGAGGCAGGGCAGCCCGAAAACCCGGAAATCCCGCGGACCCCGGCACGGCTACCAGACTACGCGCCCGCGGGGGCCGCCGTTCCGGCAACGGCACGGCTCCCACACGCGACCTGGGACGCGACCGGGGACGTGACCGGGAACGCGACCGGGGAAGACGACGCAGCGCGACACGACCGTCACCAAGAACGGGCAAATAGCGGACGGACCGCGATCGTGCGATTACGCTGCGAAGTTGTGACCGATCTGCGTACGCCGCCGGTAAGTGATGGCGACCTCTTCTCCGAACGCGCTCGCCAGTACGCCCTGGAGAGGCCCCTGGAGCGGATCCACGTCCTGGAGGCGGGCTGCGGCTGGGGGACGGGTCTCGACCTGGGCGACCGCGCACACCGCCTGACGGGGGTCGACATGGAGTCCCCCGAACTGCGCGCCTACACCTGCGAGCGCCCCGACCTGGACGCCTGGCACCTCGGCGACCTGCGCACCGTGCCGCTGCCGCCGCGCTCCTACGACATCGTCCACGCCTCGTACCTCATCGAGCGCGTCCCGCACGCCGAACTGGTGCTCGACAGGTTCGTCGCCGCGCTGAAGCCCGGCGGGCTGCTGCTCATCCACATGCGCGACCGCAACACCGCCTACGGGTTCCTCGACCGGGCGCTGCCGAGGTGGATGCACCCCTCCGGCCGCCGCCGGAAGCGCGTCCGGCCGGGCCGGGGGGCGCGCGGCGCCCACGCCCGCGTCCCCGCCCAGGGCGGCGAGGGCACACCCGGCACCGACACCCGCGCCGAGCCCGCGACCCGGCGGCCGCCCCGGCCGGTGGTCCGGACGGGCCCGCCCCCGGCGACCTACGACCGGATCGCGTCCCGCGCGGGCATCCAGTGGTACTGCGTGATGCGGGGGCTGGTGATCTCCGAGGAGTACACCTCCCGGCAGGCCATCGACGCGCTCGGGGCCGGAACCGGCCCCGCCGAGCTGCTCTGCCGCCTCGTGTCGGCGGTCAGCCGGGGACGCCTCACCGCGGACCACAGCGAGGTCACCTTCGTGATCCGCAAGCCCGAGAACCGCTTCGCCCGCGTCATCTGAGCGGGGCCCGCACGCGGGCCGGAGGTGCGTCCACCCCGGCGGCACAGTATTTTTCCTGCGGAAACTCCATGCACACGGAACCAGCCCGGCCGCGCGCCGGGCGGGATCGGAGATCGCGGTGACCGCCGACGCCGGCCTTCCCGACACGCTGCGCGACCTGCCGACCTGGACCCCGGACGCGGTGGAGCTCGCCGACCTGGAGCTGATCCTGGCCGGCGTGTACCGCCCGCTGACCGGGTTCCTCGGCTCGTACGACACCGCCATGGTGATCGCCGGAGGCCGGCTGGCCGACGGCACCCCGTGGCCGGTCCCGGTCACCCTGTCGGTGCCGGAGGAGCTGACCGGGCACGAGCGGATCGTCCTGCAGGACCCGGAGGGCGTGCCGCTCGCGGTGCTGCGGGTCACCGAGGCGTGGCAGGACCCGACGACCCGCGACCGGCGCCTCGCCGGACCGCTGGAGGCCCTCCGCGCCCCCGCGCACGGCCCCTTCCACAGCCTGCGCCGCCGCCCGGACGAACTCGCCCCCCACGAGGGCGACGTGCTCGCAGAATCCCCCGAGGGGGGACGACCCCCCACACCCCCCGGCAACGTGCTCCCAGAATCTCCCGAGGGGGGACGACCCCCCACACCCCCCGCCAACGTGCTCGGGGTGGCGACCGGCGAGCCCCTGCACCGCAAGCAGCTCGGCCAGCTCCGGCAGGTCGCCGAGCGGCTCGGCGCCAAGGTCCTCGTACTGCCGATGCTGGGCGGTGAGCACGACGAGTCCCTCGTCCGCGCCCTGCTGGCCGTCCGCCGGGAACTTCCGGACGGCACCCAGATCATCCCCGTTCCACTGCCGGCGCGCGGCGAGCTGAAGGACCGCGAAGTCCTGCTGCACTCGCACATCGCGGCCGCGTACGGCGCGACCCACCTGCTCGCCGACCACGAGGTCGAGGGCACCGCGGTCCCCGTCGTCGTGCCCGAGCCGTGGGCCTACGACGCCGACGTGGAGGTCTGGCGGCCGGTCGCGCGGATCGAGCCCGACCACGTCCAGGCGGAGCTCACGCCCGAGCGCCTCGGGGAGCTGCTGGACGCGGGCGAGCCCATCCCCGACTGGTTCACCCCGCCCGCCGTCGCCGCCGAGCTGGCGCTCGCGCGGCCCCCGAAGCTGTCCCGCGGCATCACGGTGTTCTTCACCGGCCTGTCCGGCTCCGGGAAGTCCACGGTCGCGCGCGGGCTGGCCGACGCCCTGGTCGAGCGCGGCGGCCGGACGGTGACGCTCCTGGACGGCGACGTCGTGCGGCGGATGCTGTCGGCCGGCCTGACGTTCTCCCGCGCCGACCGGGACCTCAACATCCGGCGGATCGGGTTCGTCGCCGCCGAGATCACCCGGCACGGCGGCACCGCCATCTGCGCGCCGATCGCGCCGTACGCGGCGACCCGCGCGGAGGTGCGCCGGATGGTGTCCGCCGTGGGCGACTTCATCCTCGTGCACGTCGCCACGCCGCTGGAGGAGTGCGAGCGCCGCGACCGCAAGGGCCTGTACGCCAAGGCGCGGGCGGGACTCATCCCGGAGTTCACCGGCATCTCCGACCCCTACGAGGAGCCGGACGACGCCGACCTGACCCTCGACACGTCCCGGATGGCGCCGGACGAGGCGGTCGGCAAGGTCCTCGACCTGCTGGTCGAGGGCGGCTGGGTACGGCCCGCGTAGCGCCCCGGTGGGGCCTCCCCCGGCCCCACCGGTGGAGGCCCCACCAGGCGTAACCCGTCCAACACGTCCCGTTTGTACCTCGCCACCCGGGTTACGACACGGAAGTCAGGTGCCCTATCGTGGACGCAATTCCCTACAAACCTGGTAGGTCATGCCAATGGACTTCGATTGGACAATGGCGCTCGGCTCGTTCCTCGTCGCCATCATCGTCGGGCTGACCGGCATGGGCGGCGGCGCCCTCATGACGCCGATGCTCGTGACGTTCTTCGGGGTCAGCCCGATGGCCGCCGTGTCCAGCGACCTCGTCGCCGCCGCCGTGATGAAGCCCGTCGGCAGCGCCGTCCACTACCGCCAGGGCACGATCAACATGCGGCTCGTCGGCTGGCTCTGCGCCGGCTCGGTCCCCGCCGCGTTCTCCGGCGTCCTGCTCGCGCGGGCGCTCGGCCACGGCGGCCGGGTCGAGGACGTCATCAGCGTCGCGATGGGCGTCGCGCTGATGATCGCGGCGGGCGGGCTCGTCCTGCGCGCCTACCTGTCGCACCGGCGGCGGTCCGGCACACCGGAGAACGAGGGGAAGGCGCCCGAGATCCGGGTCCGCCCCGTGCCGACCGTGCTGGTGGGACTCGTCGGCGGGCTCGTGGTCGGCATCACCTCGGTCGGCTCCGGCTCCCTCATCATCGTCGCGCTGCTCGCCCTCTACCCGGCGCTCAAGGCCAACCAGCTCGTCGGCACCGACCTCCTCCAGGCCGTCCCGCTGGTGTTCGCGGCCGCCATCGGCCACCTGCTCTTCGGCGACTTCCGGATGGAGGTCACCGCCGCCCTGCTCGTCGGCTCCATCCCCGGCGTCTACCTCGGCTCGAAGGTCTCCTCGCGCGCCCCGAGCACGCTCATCCGCCGCTTCCTGGTCCTGGTCCTGGTCGCGTCGTCGCTGAAGATGTTCGGCATGGAGCCCGCCCCCCTCGGGTGGACGCTCCTCGGCCTCCTCACCGCGGCGGCGGCCGGCTGGCTCGTGCTGCGCCTTCGCAGGGCCCGCGGGAGGGATACGCTGCCCTCTCGGGCCGAATCCCCCGTCGGCGCGGGCAGTCCAGGAGGGCAGGGCACGAGTGGACCAACGATGGCCGCATGACCGATGGCCGCACGACACCGTCGACGTCCTGGGCGTGCGGGTCAGCCGCATCGACGTCGCGCAGCTCCGGTCGTTCGTCGCGGCGGCCGTCAAGGAGCGGACGAAGCTGACGATCACCTTCGCCAACCCGGACTACGTCCGCAAGGCGCAGCGGGACCACGCGCTGCGCGACCTGATGAACGGCTTCGACCTCAACCTCCCCGACGGCTGGGGCGTCGTGCTGGCCGCGCGGATCTTCGGACGGCCCGTCCCCGGGCGGATGGCGAACGACGACCTCACCGACGACCTGTTCGGGCAGCCCGCCGAGGAGGGCTGGCGGGTGTTCCTGTTCGGCAACGCCCCGGGCGTCGCCGAGCAGGCCGCCGAGAACGTCCGGAAGTGGTATCCCGGCCTGGCCGTCGCGGGCACCCTGCACGGCCACTGGGCCGACGAGCACGGCCGGCTGCCCGCGGAGACCGCCGAGCGGCTCGTCGCCGAGATCAACGACGCGTCCCCCGACGTCCTCCACGTCGGCCTCGGGACGCCCCTCCAGCAGCGGTTCGTGACCGAGTACCGCGACCGCCTCACCGCGCCGGTCATCCTCACGTGCGGCGCGTACTTCGAGCATCTCGCCGAGCGCCGCGACTACTACCCGGCGTGGGTCCTGAGGCTGCGAATCGGCTTCCTGTACCGGCTGGCCCGCGAACCGCGCCGCCTCTGGCGCCGATACACCATCGAACTGGGCTCCTACCTGGCCCGGGTCGCTCTCCACCGCGTCCGCCACGGCAAGAACCCGGCGGCGTGAGCCGTCTCCATCGCGCGACGCTTTGCCCCTAACCGCTGCCCGAGAATCCCCCATGTGGTAGGACAAGATGCCATCACCGACCCCGGCCGCACTCCGGAGTACCCCCATGCGCCCCTTCATCGCTTGTCTCACGGCCACCTCTCTCGCGGCGTTCGCCGTGCCGGCAGTGGCGAGCGCGGCCTCGGCCGACATCGCACAGTCCAAGGTGGTCTCCGACAACCCGGTGAACAACACCCCCCACGTCCTGGACGGCACCGTCCGGACGATCGCCGTCACCGGCAGCCTCGTCGTCGTCGGCGGAAACTTCACGGAGGTCCGTGAGGCGGGCAGCGGCAAGCCGACGCTGAAGCGGAACAACCTGTTCGCCTACGACATGGGCACGGGCAAGATCAGCACGACGTTCGTCCCCAAGGTCGACGGCACCGTCCACGCGCTCCAGGCCGGGACGGGCGGCTGGGTCTACATGGCCGGGACGTTCAAGAACGTCAACGGCAGGAAGACGGGCACCGTCGCCTCGATCCGGGCGACCACGAACCAGGTGCACACCGGGTTCAAGCCCAACGTCAACTACCGCGTCACCACGATGGTGCGCCGCGGCCTCCGGCTCTACATCGGCGGCTCGTTCACCCAGGCCGGCGGCAAGGCCCGCACCGCCCTCGCGCGGCTCGACGCGCTGACCGGCGCCGCCGACACGGGCTTCAACTTCACCATCACCAAGCCGCGGTCCGGCACCCTCAAGGTCTACCGCCTCGCCGTCGACCCCGCCGACAGCCGGATGGTGATCAACGGGACCTTCACCCAGGTCAACGGGCAGTCCCGGCACCAGATCGCCATGATCAACACGGGCTCGGGCGCCGCGAAGCTGTCGACCTGGTCCACCGGGCGGTACGCCACCCCCTGCAACCTCGCCGCGTTCGACACCTACATGCGCGGCATGGACTTCTCCCCCGACGGCAAGTACTTCGTGGTCGTCACCACCGGCGGCCCCTACGGCACCAGCCAGCTGTGCGACAGCGCCGCCCGCTGGGAGGCCGGCCGCACCGGCTCCGGCCAGGACCCCACCTGGGTCAACTGGACCGGCGGCGACACGCTGCTGTCCACCACGGTCACCGGCGCCGCCGTCTACGTCGGCGGGCACCAGCGCTGGCTGGACAACCCGTACGGGCGCGACCACGCCGGCCCCGGCGCGGTGTCGCGTCCCGGCATCGGCGCGATCAACCCGCAGACCGGCAAGGCGCTCGCGTGGAACCCGACGCGGACGCTCGGCCACGGCGTCGAGGCGCTCGTCGCCCACCCCAAGGGCCTCCTCGTCGGCAGCGACACCGACCAGCTCGGCCGCGAGTACCACGGCCGCATCGGGATGTTCCCCTTGGGCTGAGCCCGGTGGGTCCCCTGTGAGATAAAGGGACGACGTGAGATAAAGGGGCGACGACCAGCCGTTGGAAGGGGCTGCCCGTGCACCAACGCGACCCGTTCCGCGGCGGTCACCACCGGCCCGACGCGCGCCGCTCGCAGCCCGTGCCGCCGGCACCGCGGCGCGGGCGGCGGCGCGGTCCGCGCCCCTCCTTCTACTACACCTCCGCGGGCACCCTCCTGGTCGTCGGCGGCTCGGTCGCCGCGATCGCGCTGAGCGGCCCCGCGCCCGGCCGCGACGCCCGGACGGCGTCCGCCACCGCCGAGTCCGTCGTGCCCGCGGCGGCCGACACCTACGTGGTACGCGAGATGCCCGGCCGGGGGTTCGGCGACGCGGGGAAGATCACCGCCTCGGTCTGGCCCGAATGGCACACCGAGGCGTACGTGGCGTTCGACGTGCCGCGCGGCACGTCCCGCATCACCGGGGCCCGGGTCGAGCTGACCTTCGACCGCCCGGAGAACCGGCCCGAGGTGGTCGAACTGCGCTCGGTGACCGGCCCCTGGAGCGAGACCGGTACGTCCTGGAGCAACCGGCCCGGCACGGGCGGCGTCGTCGCGACCGCCACCGCCCGCGACGACAGGATCTCCTTCGACGTCGGTTCCGTCGTGGACCGTCCCGGCCGCTACGCGTTCGCCGTCACCAACCGGAACGAGTCGTCGGCGGCGTCGGTGCACTCGCGGGAGGCCGGTGCCGGCGGGCCCCGCCTCGTGCTGACCACCCGTCCCGGGCGGGCCGCGTCCCCGAGCCCGTCCGCCACCGGGACGCCCGACGCGTCGGGCACCGCCCTGCCGCGGCCCGGCCCCGAGCCGACCTGGCGGGCGCCGCGGCCGAGCACGTCCGCCGGGCCCGCGAAGCGACCCGGTGACGGCAGGACGCTCTGCGGCGTCTCCCTCAACCTCAAGCCGGGCGAGACGTTCCAGGAGGCCCTCGGCCGCCTGGACGGAAGGTACGGCGGGCTGGAGACCGTCCGGCTGTTCTACCGCGGCGTCCCCCCGGCGTGGCCCGGCAACCCCGACATCGGCGAGCGCCCGCCGATCATCTCGTTCAAGCTCGCGCCCGAGGACGTCCTCGCGGGCAAGCACGACGCGGCCATGACCCGCTGGTTCACCACCGCGCCCCGCGACCGCGACGTCTACTGGGTCTACTACCACGAGCCCGAGGACAACATCGCCAAGGGCGAGTTCACCGCGGCCGACTACCGCGCCGCCTGGCGCCATCTGCGGGGCCTCGCCGACAAGGCCGGCAACCAGCGGCTGCACGCCACGCTCGTCCTCATGAGCTGGAGCCTCGAACCGGAGTCCAAGCGCAATTGGCGCGACTACTACCCGGGCCGCGATGTCATCCAGGTCCTCGGGTGGGACACCTACAACCTCGGCTGGAAGAAGGGGCGCTACGACTCCCCGGCCATCATGTACGACCGCGCCGTGACGCTCAGCGAGCAGGAGAGGCTGCCCTTCGGCGTCGCGGAGACCGGCAGCTACCTCGTCGGCGACGACAAGGGCGAGAAGCGCGCCGCCTGGCTCCGCGACACCAACGCCTACCTGAAGAAGCACGGCGCGCTCTGGGTCTCCTACTTCGACCTCGACTGGGAGACGGGCGACTTCCGCCTCCTGGACGACCCGAGCCGCAAGGCATGGCAGGACTTCTGCTGAGCCCTGCCCCCGCTGAGCCCTGCCCCCGCTGAGCCGGTACCACCGCCGAGCAAGCGAACGCGCCCCCGCCGGAAGGTTCCGGCGGGGGCGCGTTCGCGTTCGGGCCGCGTTATGCGCGGGCGAGGACGATCGTCCACATGGCGGCGCGGCTGGCCGCGTTGGTCGTCGCGGTCTTGTCCCCGTAGTCGCCGCCACCGACCGCTTCGCCGCTGTCGACGATGAGGCTGGTGATGCGGCCGCCGCCGGACCCGATGCCGGTCCCGCGGGTGGTGACACCGGCCGGTGCCGTCCAGGCGGTCGTGCTGGACGACTTGTCGCCCCAGTACGTCACCGCCCACGCACCGGCCCCGCCGACCGAGGCGTCGGGGCTGGTGTGCTGGGTGACCGCGCTGGAGTCGCTGCCCTTGCCGACCGCCGCGACCGGGTCGGAGGTGCTGGTACCCGCATAGGCCAGCAGCCGGATGTCGGCCTTGGTGTAGCCGCTCAGCCCGATGTTGACCTGCTGGCCCGCGTCACCCGCCTGCGCGACCCGCTTCCACAGGACGGACGTCGCGCTGCCGACCTCCTGGCTGTCGACCTCCGTCCAGCCCGCGGGCGGCGTCGTCACCTCGTGCTCGGCGCTGTTGAACGTCAGCACCATGATCAGGCCGTCGCCGGGCTGGACCGACGCCGGGATCTGCGCGTAGGCGGTGCTGACGTTGGCGTTGCCGCCCGTGCCGCCGCGGTAGGAGATGCCCGCGGCCTGGGCGGACGCCACCACGACCTGCTCGGTCGTGGTGGCCTCGCCGCCGCGGTCGTCGGTCACCGTGAGCCGCACCGGGTACGTGCCGGGCTCGTCGTAGGTGTGCTGCGGCGTCGCGCCCGTGCCCGCCTGACCGTCGCCGAACTCCCACGCGTAGGACTCGACGTCACCGTCCGGGTCGGTCGAGGCGGTCCCGTCGAACCCGCACTCCAGGGCGTCGCAGTCGCTGGCGAAGGCGGCCGTCGGCTCCTGGTTGCCCGCCCCGCCGGCACCCCGGGCGAGGACGATCGTCCACATGGCGGCGCGGCTGGCCGCGTCGGTCGTCGCGGTCTTGCCCCCGTAGCCGCCGGTGGCGACGGCGCCGCCGCTGTCGGCGATCAGGGCGCTGATCCTCCCGCCGCCCGAGCCGACGCCCGTGCCGCGGGTCGTCACACCGGCCGGAGCCGTCCACGAGGTGGTGCTGGACGACTTGTCGCCCCAGTACGTCACCGCCCACGAGCCGCCCGCCGCGACCTCCGCGTTCGGGCTGCTGTGCTCGGTGACGGCCGTGGGGTCGCTGCCCTTGGCGACCGCCGCGATCGGGTCGGAGGTGTCGGTGCCGTCGTAGGCCAGCAGCCGGATGTCGGCCTTGGTGTAGCCGCTCAGCCCGATGTTGACCTGCTGGCCCGCGTCCCCTTCCTGGGCGACCCGCTTCCACAGGACGGACGTCGAACTGCCGACCTCCTGGCTGTCGACCTGCGTCCAGCCTGCGGGCGGCGTCGTCATCGAGTGGTCGCCGCTGTTGTAGGTCAGGATCAGGATCATGCCGTCGCCGGGCTGGACCGACGCGGGGATCTGGGCGTATGCGGTGCTGACGTTGGCGTTGCCACCGACGCCGTCCCGGAAGGCGATGTCGGTCTGGTTCGGCGAGACCGTGATCTCCTGGGACCTGGTGCCCTCGCCGCCGCGGTCGTCGGTCACCGTGAGCTGCACGGTGTAGGTGCCGGGCTCGTCGTAGGCGTGCTGCGGCGTCGCGCCCGTGCCGGTCTCCCCGTCGCCGAAGTCCCACTCGTACGACTCGATCGAGCCGTCGGGGTCGGCCGAGGCGGACGCGTCGAACCCGCACTCCAGGGCGTCGCAGTTGCTGGTGAAGGTGGCGTTCGGCTTCTGGTTGGGCGTTCCGGCGAACAGGAACACCGCCCGGCCGCGCCAGTCGGCGGCGCTCACCTCGGTGGAGGCCCCGGACGGGACCCCGGCCTCGGAGAACGCGACGCGGTAGAGCCTGCCGTTGCCGTTGTTGACGTAGTACAGGTGCTCGCCGTCGACGAACATCCCGCCGACGCTGCTCCAGCTCATGCCGGGCAGGTCGGTGACGGCGGTGGACTCCTGGGCGCCGACGACGTTGCTCTCGGGCGTGAACGTCCGGTAGTACAGCGCGGACTGCCCACGGGTGTAGTAGATCCGGCCGTGCGAGAAGAACATCCCGGTGATGTCGTCGACCTGCTGGTGCCAGGCGGACATGTTGACGAGCTGGTCGGCGGTGTCGATCGCGGTGGGCGCGCCGAGCGTCGTCCCGTCGAAGGAGCGCCGGTTGAACGAGCCGTCCGAACCGCCGTGGAACAGCTCATTGTTGATCATGAAGGCGCCGCGGGCGGACCGCCAGTCGACGCCGCCGGTGGCGTCGGCGACCTCGTTCCCCGCGGTGGTGCCGTCGAACGAGCGGTGCTTGAGGTAGTTCTGCGCGCCGAGGCCGATGCCTCCCGCGGAGTAGACGTTCCCGGGCAGCTCACCGGTGTGGTTCGGCGGGACGGCCTGGCCGCCGGCGAGCGGGAACAGCGCGAGCTTGGGGTGCCACTCGCCGCCGACGTTGTCGGTGTCGCTGCCGATGTACAGGCCCTCGGCGGTGGCGAGCATGTCGAAGACGCCGACGCCCTTGTCGCGGCCGGGGTTCCAGGAGAACGGCAGGCCGCTGGCCGGGTCGAGCGCGGCGATGCCCTCGCGGGCG
This sequence comes from Actinomadura sp. 6K520, assembly GCF_004349245.1. Classification (GTDB taxonomy): domain Bacteria; phylum Actinomycetota; class Actinomycetes; order Streptosporangiales; family Streptosporangiaceae; genus Spirillospora. The sequence continues at coordinate 18,359 of NZ_SMLC01000080.1, forward strand.
ACGGCGCCCTCACCGGGCCGGTCGGCGGCGAAGGGGTTGTTGGCCCAGCGGAAGTGGCCGCCGACGTAGACGGCGGTGTCGGTGATCTCGACGGCGTAGCTCGTGTCGCCGCCGGTGTAGTTCACCCAGGTGGGCTGCTGACCGCCGCCCGTCGCGGCGCTCTCCCAGCGGGCGTGGGTGTCGCAGAGCCTGGGCGGGCTGCGGTAGGCGCCGGTGGTGGTCACGACGAAGAACGTGCCGTCGGGCGAGAAGTCGACGTCGCGCATGTAGGTGTCGAACGACTGCGAGCACTGGTCGGCGTAGCGGGTGGTGTCCCAGTTGGCGAGCTGGGCGCTCGCACCGCTGAGGTCGATCATGACGATCTGCCGCCGGGTCGCGCCGTTGACCGAGCTGAAGTTGCCGATGCCGACGAGCTTGGAGCCGTCGGGGGTGACGTCCATCTTGTAGACCTGGGTGACGCCGTCGCCGGTCTGGGTTCCGGCGAAGTCCAGGTCGAGGAAGTCGTCGCGGGCGCCGGTCTGCGGGTTCAGGGCGGCGAGGGCGGGCCGGGCCGCGCCGCCGACCGTGCTGAAGGTGCCGGCGGCGTACAGCCGGCCGCCGGCGAGCCGCAGGTCGCGCACCCTGGCGTCGAACTGCGGGTTGAACGAGGTGATCGGCGCGCCGGTCTGCGCGTTGAGCCGCGCGAGCACGAAGTGGCGGACGCCGTTGATCTCGCTGAAGCTGCCGCCGACGTAGAGGGACTGCCCGTCGGGGGCGGCGAGCAGCGCGCTGGCCTCGCCCTTGTTGAGGCTGGGCGCGAAGTTCGGGTCGATCGCGCCGGTCGCGGCGTCGAAGGCGAACAGCCGGTTGCGGGTCAGCGTCGGCTTGCCGCCCCCGGGCTCCTTGACCTGGGTGAAGGAACCGCCCACGTAGATCTTGCCGCCGATCTTGATGATCGACTTGACGTCGCCGTCCAGGACCTGCGGAGTGTGGTCCGCCGGGTCGTCGCCGACCACGCGCCCGTGGTCGAGCATCGAGCCCCTGTCGTCGGCGTGCGCCGGGGCGGTGACGAGGCCCGTCAGCGTCCCCAGCGCCAGGACGGCCCCCGCGGCGATGGTCCCCCACCTGCGTCTGCCCATCGACCCCTCCGTGCTTTGTAGAAGCAAACCAGCCGTATCGTGCGCGTAAAGGTGACCGGCGCCGGGCAAGCGTAACCAGTGTCCAAGTGCCGCCACCGATCGGATCATTAACTTTTGGGTTTCAACCATCGGACGGCGGTGTGTCCCGGCCCCGCGGCGCTCGTGCCCGCGGATCCGCGGGCACGTCCACCGCGTCCCGCGGGGTACGCTGCGCACCTCGGAAGGACGCTCGGCCCGCCGCGGCGGAGGACCGGCCAGCATGGCCGCATGTGGCCAGCGCCCGGTGTCGTCCCAGGCAGACGGCCGGGCGTCCACCAACGATGCGCGTCCTTCCAGGGACGCGGGCGGCGCGTCCGGTGACCGGGCGGCGCGGTCCGCGCGACCCGCCGGTGCGTCCAGGGGAACGGAGCGGTGATTGACCGGGATGCGAGGGATCGCGGGGAACACGCCCCTCGCGACGCCGCGGCTGCTGCCGTGGCGCCTGCAACCGGGCTGGCCGCTCAGCGTCGCCTTCCTCGCCTTCCCGCTGTGGTGGATCCTCGGCCTCGCCAACGTGGTCCTGCTGGTCATGACGGTGCCGATGGCGCTGACGCTGTGGCGGCGGCGCGGCACGCTCGTCGCCCCCAGCGGGTTCGGCGTCTGGCTGTTCTTCCTGGTCTGGGTCCTGCTGGGCGTACTGGTGCTGTGGGCGGACGCCCCCTACGCCGAACCCGGCGGCGGCTTCAGCCGGCTGCTGGTCTACGGCTGGCGGCTCGCCTGGTACGCCTCGTTCACCGTCGTCCTGCTGTACATCGGGAACCTCAGCGAGCGCGAGCTGCCGTCCGGCCGGATCGGCAGGCTGCTCGGCCTCATGTTCGTCGTGACGACCGTGGGCGGCCTGATCGGCTCGTTCTTCCCCTCGCTCCAGCTCACCTCGCCGGTCGAGATGATGCTGCCGCGGGGGCTGGCGGAGAACTCGTTCGTCCGCGACATCGTCCATCCGAAGGTCGCCGACATCGAGTCGATCCTCGGGTTCGAGCAGTCCCGGCCGATGGCGCCGTTCGCCTACGCCAACACCTGGGGCGCCGCCTACGCGTTCTTCCTCCCGTACTTCCTGCTGACCTGGGTCCTGCGGGCCGGGACGCGCCGCCGCGTGTTCGCGTTCGTCGTGCTGGCCGCGTCCCTGTGGCCGGTCGTCTACTCGCTGAACCGGGGCCTGTGGGCGGCGCTCGGCGTGATGGGGCTGTTCGGGGTCGTCAAGCTCCTCCAGGTCGGCGGGCCCCGGGTGATCGCCTGGACGGCGGGGATGGCGGCCGTCGGCGCGATCGTCGTGGCGCTGTCGCCGCTGCCCGGACTCGTCCAGGACCGGCTGGAGAACCCGCACAGCAACAACCGCCGCACGCTGCTCGCCGAGGAGACGACCCGCAGCGCCCTCACCGGGTCCCCGCTGATCGGCTTCGGCTCCACCCGCAACGTGCAGGGCGACCTCGGCCAGGTGGCGGGCGGCGCGCAGATCGGCTGCAAGGCGTGCGAGTCGCCGCCGCTCGGCACGCAGGGGCACCTGTGGCTGCTGATCTTCGCCAACGGGCTGATCGGGACGATCGCGTTCTGCGCGTTCTTCGCGCTCCGGTTCTTCCGGCACTGGCGCGACCGCGGCGCCTACTCGCTCGCGGGCTGCGCGGTGCTGATCGCCTGCGGGCTTTTCATGATCACGTACGACATGGTGGAGGTACCGCTGTACACGGTGATGATCGCGGTCGCGCTGATGTGGCGGGCCCGCCGGGACGCCCGCGGCGGAACCGCCCCCCGCGCCGCCGCCGGGGCGCCGCGATGAGCGGCGACGACGTGCGCCGCGCCTGGATCGAGGCCGTCGAGGACCTGTGGCCGGACGCGAGCGTCGAGTCCGCCGGCCCCGGCGCGGCGGCCGGCGCCCGCCGGGAGCTGGCGTTCCTGCCGGACGCCCGCCGGCCGCGGCTGCTGGTGCCGGCCGGGCTGCCGCGGGCCGCGGCGGCCGCGCTGCGCCGCTACAGCCACGACCTCGGCCCGAAGCAGCGCGCCGCGCGCGGGGTCACCGCGGCGGCCGTCCGCACCGGGATTCCGGAGCGCGGGCTGAAGGACCGCCTGCTGGTGACCGGCGGCGGCGCGTCCATCGAGGACCGGCTGGCCGAACTGCTCGGCCGCCCGGTCGTGGTCAGCATCGGCCTCGGCAGCGCCCGCGCCAACCGCAAGCCGATCCTGCACGTCCTGTCCCCGCACGGCGAGCCGGTCGCGTTCGTCAAGGTGGGCGACACCGGCACGGCCCGCGACCTGCTCGCGGGCGAGGCCGACGCCCTCGCGTACCTGAACGCGCGGCTGCCCGCCCCCGCCGGCGAGCACGGGGACCGCCGGGCCCGGCTGCACGTCCCGCGGCTGCTGCACCACGGGACGTGGCACCGGCTGGACCTGCTCGTCCTCGAACCCCTGCCGACCGGCGCGCTCGGCTGGCGCCCGCGCGGCCGGGCCCCGCTGGACGAGATGCGGACGCTGTTCGAGGTCGGCGGCGTCGAGCGGGCCGCGCTGCGCGACAGCGGCTTCTGGGACGCGATGACCGCGAGCCCCGCGCGGGTCCTGGACGGCGGGCAGCGCGACCGGTTCGGCGACGTCATCGAGCACACCGGAAAGGCGTACGGGGACCTGGCCCTCGACTTCGGCGCCTGGCACGGCGACTGGACGCCCTGGAACATGGCCTGGCACCGCGGCGTGCTGCGCCTGTGGGACTGGGAGCGGTTCGCCCGCGGCGTCCCGAACGGGTTCGACCTGCTGCACTACCGGCTGCAGGAGGCGATGCGCACCGCGTCCGGGCCGCCCTACGCGACCTGGCCGGACACCGCGGCCGCGACGCTGGAGCCCCTCGGGCCGACCGGCGCCGCCGCGCAGGCCACCGTCCGCCTGTACCTGCTGGAACTGTGCCGCCGCTACCTGCTGGCCGCGCAGGAGCCGATCGGCGGGCCGCTGCGCGCCGACGCCGAACGGCTACTGGAACTGCTGCGCTCCCACCCGCCGCGAACCGACTCCGGGAGGACCCCTTGATCTCGCGCCGTGACGCCCCGCAGTGGGTCAAGGAGGCCGGCCGCGCGGCCACCCGCGCCGGCGGGCGGCTGACCTCGGGCGCCCGCATGCTGCCGGACTTCCTGCTGGTCGGGACGCAGCGCGGCGGCACCACGTCGCTGTTCCGGGCGCTGGCGGCGCACCCGGCGACCGTCCAGCCGAACTTCCACAAGGGAGTGCACTACTTCGACGTCAACTACCCGCGCGGCCTGGCCTGGTACCGGGGGCACTTCCCGATCCGCCCGCTCGCCGAACGCCGCGTCGCCTCGGCGGGCCTGGCGGGCGGGGAAGCGGGCGGGGCGGCCCCGCTGGCGTTCGAGTCCGCCGGCTACTACATGCACCACCCGCTGGCACCGGAGCGGATCGCCCGCGACCTGCCCGGCGTGAAGCTGATCGCGCTGCTGCGCGACCCGGTGGTGCGCGCCTACTCGGCGCACAAGCACGAGCTGGCCCGCGGATTCGAGACCGAGCCGTTCGAGCGGGCGCTGGACCTGGAGCCGGAGCGGCTCGCCGGCGAGGTCGACAGGATCAAGGCCGACCCGGCGTACGTCAGCCACAGCCACCGGCACCACTCGTACGTGGACCGCGGCCAGTACGCCGACCAGATCGAGCGGCTGTTCGAGCTGTTCGGGCGGGAACGGGTGCTGGTCGTGTACGCCGAGGACTTCTTCTCCGAGCCCGAGCCCTGCTACGACTCGATCCTGGACTTCCTCGGCCTGCCGCGGTGGCGGCCCGCCGCGTTCGAGCGGCACAACGCCCGGCCCGGGTCCCCGCTGCCGGACCACCTGCACCGCCGCCTCGCCGACCACTACGCCCCCTACGACGACAAGCTCGCCGCGCTCCTCGGCGCCGAGCCGGCGTGGCGGCGGACGGGCACCCGGTAGGACGGCATGAACAAGCGCACCCTCGGCCCGTCCAGCGTGCAGGCGGAACCGCCGACCGCGCCGGACTCGATCCCCGTCACCCGGTTCGCGGGCGCCGTCCGGCGGCATCTCACCGCGCTGGTGATCGCGGTGCTGGTCGGCGGGGCCCTCGGCGCCGCCAAGGTCGCGCTGACCCCCGCGACCTACACCGCGCGGATCTCCGTGCTGGCACCGCCGGTCGCGCTCCACCCCGGCATCGACATCGGCTCGGCGCTCGACTTCAACCTGCGGGACCCCCGCGAGACCACGATGGACACCGAGGCCCAGCTCGTCTGGTCGGAGAAGGTGCTGGCCGAGCTCGCGCGGCATCCCGGCTTCGCCGTCCCCCACGACGAGCTCCGCGAACGCGTCGACCTGACGGTGCCGACCGGTACGCACGTCCTGACGATCGGGGTGCGGGCCGGGTCGCCGGCGGACGCGCGGCGGGGCGCTGAGGTCGTCGCCGACGCCTACCTGACGCTGCGCAGGCAGATCCTCGGCCAGCTCCAGCAGCGCAACCGCGAGGCGCTGGAGGAGAACCTCGTCCTGCTCAAGACGCAGCTGCGGGCGCTGCCGGGCGACGAGGACGAGCTGCGCCGGATCACCACCCGCACCCGCCGCCAGGCGATCGTGAAGCAGATCCGCGACGTGGAGCGGCAGATCGCCGGGCTGAAGAGCAAGGAGGAGCAGCCCGGCGAGGTGCTGCGGGCCGCCGGGCTGCCCGAGCGGCGCGACGACCCCGAGCGCGACATCGCGGGTGCCAGCGGCGTCGGGCTCGGGCTGCTGGTCTGGGTCGGGTACGTCCTGGTGCGCGAGATGCGGCCGCGCCGCATCCGCCGGCCCGCCGACGTCCGGCTGCACAGCCGGCTGCCGATCATGGTGGAGGCACCGACGCTGGGCGGCGGGCACCGCGAGGTCTGCCGCCGCCTGCGCAACCTGGTGTTCGACGCCGAGGCCACCACCGTGCTCGTCGTCGGCGTCCCCGCCGCCGCGGGCACCGGGCTGGCCTACGAGCTGGCCGAGCTGTGCACCGAGGGCGGCTCGGCGACGACCGTGCTGCGCATCGCCGCCGACGGGGAGGAGCCCGCCGACCCGCCGCGCGCCCCCCGCGCCCGCCGCGGGTTCACCGTCCGCCTGGTGCGCAGCGACGACGACCGGCAGCTGACCCGGGCGGTCGAGCGGGCCGGCCGCGAGTCGCGCATCGTGATCATCAACACTCCCGACATCAACGGCGCCGACACCATCGCCGCGGCCGCCGCCAGTGACCTGACCCTGGTCGTGGCGCAGCGCGGCCGGGCCCTGGACCGCGAGGTGGCGAGCGGTGTGCTGGCCCTCGACCAGTCCGCCAACCCCCCGCGTGGCATCGTGCTGACCGCACCCGCCCTCGGCGGACCCGCACCCCCGGCCACGAAGCGCACCGCCGACCGGACCCCACCCAGAGCCACCGCTCCCGGACGAGGTTGAGATGAACGGAACCGTCCGCGTGCAACGCGCGGTTAAAGTCGTGGTGAACATTCCGCCAGTCACGACCCGGATCGATGAGGGGGAACGTCGTGGGAGCTGACCAGACGGGCGACCCGCAGGGAGGGCAGCTGCTGTCCCTGGTCCGGCGCTACACGGCGGCGTTGGTCGCGCTCGGCGTCCTCGGCGCGGGCGCCGGCATCGCGCTGGAGATCGCCGTGCCGCCCCCCTACCAGGCGACGGCGACCGTGCTGGTCAGCCCGCTGGAGGGCAACCCGTACTCCCCCGAGGGGCGCGGCGACGACCTGGTGAACCTGCAGACGGAGGCGCAGCTGGTCGCCACCGACGGGGTCGCGAAGATCGTCCAGAAGAAGCTGGGGCGGGAGCCGGAGGGGAACGTGGAGGTCACCGTCCCGCCCAACACGCAGGTGCTCAACCTCGCCTACACCGCCACCAGCTCGGCGAACGCGCGGGCGGGCGCGCAGGCGTTCGCCGACGCCTACCTGGAGTACCGCGCGCAGCGCGCCCAGGGCGTGGTGAACAACCAGCTCACCAAGCTGGAGGCGCAGGCCGCGAAGGTCGAGCGGCTGCTGACGCAGACCAACCGGGAACTGGCGCTGTCCACCGGCTCCAAGCGCGCCACCCTGCAGCAGCGCGTCACCGCCTACACCAACCAGCTCGGCGTGATCGACGAGCAGTCCAACGACATCGCCAGCACCCCGATCGACCCCGGCCAGGTCATCACGCCTGCGGACGCGCCGGCGGGGCCCGGCGTCATCCGCAAGGCGCTGTACGGCGCCGGCGGCCTGTTCCTCGGGCTGCTCGCCGGGTTCGTGATCATCCTGCTGCGGGAGCGGCTGAACCAGCGGCTGCGCAACGCCGAGGCCGTCGAGGGCCTCGGCGTGCGGGCGCTGTCGACCATCCCGCCGGGCGGCCCGCCCGGCGACTCCCTCGCGCTGGTCAGCGCGCCCAAGAGCCCGGTCGGCGAGGCGTACCGGCGGCTGCGCGCCGCGGTCGTGGCGACCGCGCCGCAGACCCCGGTGGCGCTGCTGGTCGCCAGCGCCACCCCCGGCGGCAGCGCCCGGCTGGCCAGCGCGAACCTCGCGGTCTCGCTCGCCTTCGCCGGCGCGAAGACCATCATGATCGACGCGACCACCGAGGACGCCGACATGACCGGGCTGTTCGGCGCGCGGCCCGGCAAGGGCCTGTCCGACACCCTGCTCAGCGGCACCGACCCGGCGACCCTGCTGATCCACACCGACTCCCAGCTGCGGCTGCTGCCGCGCGGCCCCCGCGCCCTTGAGGCCGCGCACCGGTTCAGCGGCCCGCGCATGCGCGAGACCGTGAAGGTGCTGCGCCGCCGCAGCGAGTACCTCGTCGTCAACGCCGCGAGCCTGCACGACGCCGACGCCCAGGCGCTGTGCACGTTCATGGACGCGGTCATCCTCGTGGTCAACCAGGGCGTGACGACCCGGGAGGAGCTGCGCCAGGCGTACGTGGAGGCCGAACGCGCCGGGGTCACCGTGCTCGGCGCCCTGCTGGAGCCGCCGGAGCCGCGCGGGGGAAGGCAGCCGCGGACCGCCCCGTCCCGCCAGGCCCGGCCGCCGCGAGGCCCCGCCGAGACGCGCGCGCCCGAGTCGCGCGGCAGCGGCGAGAACCGCACCGGCGGCGAGGGCCCCCTCGGGTGGGCCGACGACCAGCCCGGCGCCGAGGACGCCCGGCGCCCCGACCCCGCCGACGACGGCGGCTACTGGCCGAACGCGCGGCGCGACGAGGACGAGCGGGCCACCGCCGACCCGGCGTCCCTGGTCACCCAGGCGCTGCCGCAGATCAAGCAGCCGCCGCGGTCCGCGGAGACGCGGACGGGCGCGTCCCGGCCGCCCCGGCCCGGCGCGCGGCGCGCGGCGCCACCGGCCGGTTCGGCGCGGCGGGCCACGCCGCCGTCGTTGGAGCCGCCCTCCGGGCCGGGCAAGCCCGTCGCCCCGAAGCCCCTCGCGCCGCCGGACGTCCCGCAGAGCTCCCCGCCGGGGACGTCCGGTTCGGCGCGGAGCCGCGCCCGCCGGGCCCGGCCGTCGGAGACCGACCCCGCCGACCCCGCCCCGCACGACGAACCGGCGATCCACGACGAGCAGGCCGAGACCGAGGCCGCGCTGGAGTCGGCCTCGACGCGCACGCAGGAGGACATCTCGCGGTACATGCCGCCGGATCTCCCGGACGAGCCCGCGGACGGCGCGGAGGGTGCGTCCGGCGCGTCCGGTGCGTCCGGTGCGTCCGCCGGGTCCGGCGAGTCGGCGGACGTGGTGCCGCGCTACGGCAAGAAGGCGCACAGGGCCGGGCGGCATGCCGGCCCCTGAACAGAGCGCGGGCCCCAACCTGAACAAACTCGCCAGGGGCGGCGCCCTCAACCTGGTGGGCGCCGCCGTCGCGGGCGTGCAGGGCCTCGCGCTGGTCTTCCTCGTCGCGCACCTGTACTCGCAGCGCGTCGCCGGCGTGTTCTTCGCGGTGACGTCGCTGTTCATCATCCTGCAGGCGGTCTCCTGGCTCGGCACGGACGCCGGGCTGCTGCGCTGGGTGCCCCGGCACCTCGCGCTCGGCGACCGCGCCGCGGCCCTGCGGACGGTGCCGGTGGCGCTGGTCCCGGTCCTCGCGACGGCGGCGGCCGCGGGGCTCGTGCTGGCGGTCACGGCGCCGTGGACGGCGGGCCAGGTAGGCGGGGGCGACGCGGGCGAGGCGGCCGCGATGGTGCGGGTGCTGGCGCTGTTCCTGCCGCTGGCCGCCGCGCACGACGTGCTGCTGGCCGCGACCCGCGGGTACGGCTCGATGCGGCCGACCGTCCTCGTCGACAAGATCCTGCGGCAGACCCTCCAGGTCGCCGGGGTGGTCACGGCGGCGGTGCTGGCCGACGACGCGGTCTGGCTCGCGCTGGCCTGGGCCGCGCCCTACCTGCCCTGCCTGCTGATCGCCGCGCTGTGGTACCTGAAGATCAGCCGCGCGGACGGCCCCGCCAAGGCACCCGCGGCGCCGGACGTGCCGGCCACGGCGGACTCGCCGATGCCCGCCGGTCCGGCGGGGTGGCGCCCGCTGGCGGGCGAGTTCTGGCGGTTCACCGCCCCCCGCGCGTTCGCGCAGGTCTGCCAGACGGCGTTCCAGCGCGCCGACATCGTGCTGGTCGCGGCGCTCAGCTCGCCCCGCGAGGCGGCGATCTACACGGCCGCGACCCGGTTCATCGTGATCAGCCAGCTCGTCACCCAGGCCGTGCAGAACGTCATGCAGCCCGCCGTCAGCAGGCTGCTGGCGCTGGCGGACCGGGCGGGCGCGCAGCGGATCTTCGCCGTGTGCGCGTCGTGGAACCTCGTCCTCGCCTGGCCGGTGCACCTGTCGATCGCCGTCGGCGCACCGGTCTACCTGGCCGCGTTCGGCCCCGGCTACGCGGGGTCCGGCGAGACCGTCACGGTGATCCTCGCGATGGCGATGCTGGTGGCGACCGCGACCGGCGCCCGCGACGTGATGCTCCTGATGGCGGGCCGCAGCGGGCTGAGCCTGGTCAACCAGAGCACCGCGCTCGCCGTCAACCTGGTGCTGAACGTCCTGCTCATCCCGCCGCTCGGGATCGCGGGAGCGGCGCTGGCGCGGGCGGGCGGGCTGCTCGTCCGGACGCTGCTGGCCCTCGTCCAGGTGCGCCGGATCCTCGGGATGACCCCGGCGAGCGCGGGCCTGTTCTGGGCCGGCGGCTCGGCCCTGCTGAGCTTCGGGGCGCTGCCGCTGGCGGTCCGGCTCGTGGCCGGTTCCAGCCCCGGCGCCCTCGCAGGTGCGCTGGTCCCGGGCACGATCCTGTACTTTGCCCTACTGTGGGGCGGCCGGGAGCGGCTGTCCCTGACCGCCTTCGCCTCCCTGCTGCCGGGGAGGCGCGGCCGCGCCGCGGCGGTCGGCGGGCACGCGCCCGCGGGCCCCGCCGCCCCGCCGGCCGCCGACACGACACCTGCCAGGAGCGCCCATGCCGGGAATTGACATGCCGGGAATACAGCAGGTCCGCCGCAAGTCCCGCGCGGTGCTGCGCAAGAGCGGGCTCGCGCCGAGCGGTCCCGTGTACGGGCGCCTGGTCGACGCCGGGCGCTCGCTGCCGATCCCGGCCGCCGCCCGCGTCGCGGTGTCCACCGCCGTGCTGCGCCGCCCGTGGAAGGTGCCCGTCCGGTTCGACCAGCTCCTCGTCGGGGCGCAGGGCGGCTGGACGGCCCGCGAGTTCGCCGACCGCACCGACGACCTGCTGTGGCCGTCCACGCCGTTCCTGGACGGCCCGCACGTCGCGCTGCTGCGGCTCGCCGACGAGGTGCCCGAGCTGAGCGACGGGCAGATCCTCGACAGCCCCTACGGGCAACTCGGGCTGCGCTGCATCAAGGCCGGCGGGAACTACTTCGGCGGCACCGACGAGGCGGGTGTGCTCGCCGCGGCCCGCGCGTTCGTCGCCCGGTACCGCGGCGAGGCCGAGCCCGCCGGTGCGCAACCCCGCCCGCAGCAGAGCGGCCCGCAGGACCCGGTGCTGGTCGCCCCCGTCCGCGGCTCCGACCAGTACCAGATCCTCGACGGCCACCACCGGCTCGCGATCGCCGCGATGAGCGGCGCGGACGGCGCGAGCGTCGTCGCGAAGTGGCTGCCCGTCACCACCCCCCTGCAGGACCTCCTGCTCCGGATGAGCTGGCTCGACGGCACCCACGAGCTGTACCAGCCGATCGACGCGCCCGAGCTGCGGCCGGGCTGGACGACGGTCCGGCAGTGCACCGACCGGCTCGCCAAGATGGACGCGTTCCTCGAAAAGCGCGGCATCACCGGCGGCCGCTACCTGGACGTCGCGAGCTGCTACGGCTGGTTCGTCGCGCGGATGGCCGAGCGCGGCTTCGCCGCCGAGGGCATCGAGCGCGACCCGCTCGCCGTCCCGCTCGGCCGCGCGGTCTACGGCCTGCCCGACGGCGTCATCGCCACCGGCGACTGCGTCGAGTTCCTCGGCGGCCACGACCCGGCCCGCTGGGACGTGGTGTCGTGCTTCAGCCTGCTGCACCACTTCGTCCTCGGCCGCGGCTCGGTGTCCGCCGAGGAGCTGATCCGGCTGCTGGACCGCGCGACCGGCCGGGTCCTGTTCTTCGACACCGGCCAGGACAACGAGGCGTGGTTCGCCGAGTCGCTGCGCGGCTGGGACCCGCCGCGCGTCGAGCGGTTCCTGCGCGAGAACACCGGCTTCGACGAGATCGTCGACCTCGGCCCCGACGAGGACGCCCGGCCCCCGTACGAGGACAACTACGCCAGGCACCTGTTCGCCTGTCTCCGCACGGCGTGACCCCCGCACGCCGGGCGGCCGCCGCGTTGCTGGCCGTCCCCGTGCTCCTGACGGCGGCGGCGTGCGGAGGTTCGGCGTCCCCCGCGCCGCGGCAGGTCTCGCCGCCGCCCGCGGCGGGGTCCGCGGGTGAGCGGACGGGCGCCGTGTGGACGAGCGGCCTCAACAGCAGCGGGCAGCTCGGCCGTCCCGGCGCGGAGTCCGACCCCGGGCTCGCGCCGGTCAGCGGCGCCGGCGGCGGCCGCCTCGACGGGGTGCGCGCCGTCGCGGGCGGCGGCCGGCACTCGCTCGCGATCGTCGGCGCCGGCGGGGAGGTCGTCGCGTGGGGCGCCAACGACCACGGGCAGCTCGGCGACGGCACGACCCGCGACCGGAACGTGCCCGTCCCCGTCCGGGCGCCCGGCGGCGGGCGGCTCGGCGGCGTCGTGGCGATCGGCGCGAACAACGACTTCTCCATGGCGCTGCGCCGCGACGGGACCGTGGTGACGTGGGGCGAGGGATCGTCCGGGCAGCGCGGCATCGGCGAGCGCGCCGCCCCGCGCCTCCCCACGACCGTGCGGGCACCGGACGGGAACGGTCCCCTCACCGGAATCACCGCGATCGCCGCCGACGGGCACACCGAGCTGGCGCTGCACCGCGACGGGCAGGTGCTCGCGTGGGGCGCCAACGACTACGGCAACCTCGGCGACGGCACCCGCGAGGACCGGTCGCTGCCCGTCCCGGTGCGCGGCCTGGCCGGCGAGGGGCACCTCACCGGCGTCGCCCGCATCGCGGTCGCCGGGCAGCACGGGCTGGCGCTGCTGCGGGACGGGCGGGTCGCGTCCTGGGGCCACAACGACCTCGGGCAGCTCGGCGACGGGACGCGCCGGGACAGGCTCGTCCCCGCCCTGGTGAAGGGCGTGCGCGGCAAGGGCGACCTCGGCGGCGTCTCCGCGATCGCCGCGGCGGAGAAGCACAACTACGCGCTCCGCGACAACGGCACCGTCGTCGCCTGGGGCAACAACACCGCGGGGCAGCTCGGCGACGGGACGGTCCAGCTCCGCACCGAGCCCGTCCCCGTCGTGGGCCGGAGCACCGACGACGAGAGGCTGCGCCGCGCCGCGCACGTGTTCGCGGGCGAGGCGTACGGCGCGGCGATCCTGACCGACGGGACGACGCTGACGTGGGGCGCGGGCGGCAGCGGCCAGCTCGGCTCCGGGAAGCGGGCGCCCCGCAGCAGGCCCGGACCGGTGGCGGCCGCCGCCGGCACCGCCCCGGGCAAGGCCCTGTCGGTGGGTGCCGGCGAACGCCACCTGATCCTGCTGGTGAGCCCCTAGGAGCCCCTGGCTAGGACTCCTTGGGCGGCTCGGGCTCGGTCTCCCCGGGCCCGGACACCTCCGCGGACGGCTGAGCGGGCGGCTGAGCGGGCGGCTGAGCAGGCGGCTGGGCAGGCGGCTGGGCACCGGGCGCGCCGGGGG
>NZ_SMLC01000081.1 GCF_004349245.1 Actinomadura sp. 6K520
GGATTCGCCTCGGGCTTCCTCCAGACCCCGCCTCACAACGACGCCCTTGCCTCCGGCTCGGAGTTAGCACCACCTCTTCCTCCAGGGGACTTTCACCCCCAAGCAATCGCCCATGCTGGGCGCACCAAGCTCAGGGCCCCGGCGTTCCGCCGGGGCCCGTGCCTCACTTGAGGAGGCGGGACATCCGGCGGTCGGCGAGCGGCTTGCCGCCCGTCTGGCAGGTCGGGCAGTACTGGAGGGACGAGTCGGCGAACGACACCTCGCGGATCGTGTCGCCGCAGACGGGGCATTTCTGGCCGGTGCGGGCGTGCACCCGGAGGCCGGTCTTCTTCTCGCCCTTGAGGTCCTGCGCTTCGAGGCCGCGCGAGCGTTCCACCGCGTCGCGGAGGGTGCTGACGATGGCCTCGTGCAGGGCCGCGACGTCCTCCCCGGTCAGCGACGCGGCGATCTTGAACGGGGACATCCGCGCGACGTGCAGGACCTCGTCGGAGTAGGCGTTGCCGATCCCGGCGATGACCTTCTGGTCGCGCAGCAGGCCCTTGATCTGCGTGCGCTTGCCGCCGACGATCGCGCCGAGCGCCTCGGGGGTGAACGCGTCGTCCAGCGGGTCGGGGCCGAGGGACGCGACGCCCGGCACTTCGGCGGGATCGCGGACGACGTACACGGCGAGGCCCTTCTTCGTCCCGGCCTCCGTCAGGTCGAAGCCGGAGCCGTCGTCCAGGTGGACGCGCACCGCGAGGGGGTTCTTGCCCCCGGGCCGTGCCGGCCTGGCCGGGATCTCGTCCCGCCACCGCAGCCACCCGGCGCGGGCCAGGTGGATCACCAGATGGAGCCCGTCGACGTCCAGGTCGAGGAACTTGCCGTGCCGGGACGCGCCGGTGACGGTCAGCCCGCCCAGCGAGGTCACCGGCGGGTCGTAGGTCTTCAGCGCGGAGACGGCGAGAACATCGATCCGGGCGATGGCATGACCGACCACGCGCTCCCGCAGGAAGCCCGCCAGCGCCTCGACCTCAGGTAGCTCAGGCATGGAATCAGTATCCGCGATGTCACCGCGAGGGCCGTCCACAGGGCTGTGGAAGGCTGTGGAAAAACCTGTGCACAACTCGGGGTCCGCGCGGGCGGACGGGCTCTCCAGGGGCGATACCTCAGCGAATCCGGGCGAACCGGAGACACGGGGTCCGGACGGCCGTGCACACAGGGTGTGGATAACTTTTCCCGCGGTGCCCGCCGGAAGGCTCGGCCGGCCGCTCACCAGGCAGGTCGGCGCGGTGTGACCGGGATCTCGAAATAACCCCTAGGGGGTACGGGTTGTCGAGCACTGGACGTTATGACACCATGAGGTCCGGAAGATACCCCCAGGGGGTAATACCGGAGGGAGATGCCAGATGAGCACCGCCACCTACACCGTCAGCGGAATGACCTGCGGCCACTGCGTCAGCTCGGTCACGGAGGAGGTCGAGCAGATCGCCGGCGTGACCGGCGTCGACGTCGACCTGCCGACCGGCCGGGTCACCGTGACGAGCGACGCGCCCCTCGACGACGCCCTGGTCAAGGATGCCGTCGAAGAGGCCGGATATCAGCTGAAGGCATGACCGGAGCGCCCCGCGTGTCCGCGCGGGCGAGCTCCCAGAGAAGCCAGCGGAGTGAATCGGCATGAACAGCGCGACCAGAGTGGGAGCCTACGTCGTGGGCCTGGCCGTCGTCTTCGGAGGCGCGGCGGGGATCGGCAAGGCCGTCGGACCCGTCGGCGCCTCGGTGGAGACGGCGTCGCATGAGGGTGGCGGCCACGGCGAGGACACCGGCGCGGGCGGCGGGCACGGCGGCGGGCACGGTGAAGCCGCCTCCCACGCGCCCGGCGGCCTGCAGGTTTCCGAGGACGGGTACACGCTCGTCCCGTACCGGACGACGCTCACACCCGGCAAGAAGACGGACTTCCGCTTCACCGTCAACGGCCCGGACGGCAAGCCCGTCACCGGATTCAAGCCCCTCCACGGCAAGCGGCTCCACCTGATCGTGGCGCGGCGCGACCTGTCGGGCTTCCAGCACCTGCACCCGACCGAGGCCGGCGGCGTCTGGACGGTGCCGGTCACGCTGCCGAAGGCGGGCGTGTACCGCTTCTTCACCGACGTCCAGCCCGAGGGCGCGCAGCGGCAGCTCACGCTGGGGATCGACATCACCGCCCCCGGCGAGCTGCGGCCCGCGCCGCTGCCGGAGCCCGAGCAGGTCGCGAAGGTGGACGGGTACGAGGTCAGGCTGGCCGGCGGCCTCACCCCCGGCAAGTCCACCGAGCTCACCCTCTCGGTGAGCAAGGACGGCGAGCCGGTCACCGACCTGGAGCCCTACCTGGAGGCGTACGGGCACCTCGTGGCGCTTCGCCAGGGGGACCTCGCCTACCTCCACGTCCACCCGGACGGGGAGCCCGGCGACGGCGAGACGAAACCCGGCCCGGGTATCACGTTCTTCGCCGAAGCGCCCAGTTCCGGCGCATACCGTCTGTACCTGGACTTCAAGCACGGCGGCAAGGTCCGCACGGCCGAGTTCACCGTGCACGCCGGAGACGCCGGGGCCCCCGTCCAGGAGCCGGAGCACGAAGAGCCGGGGCACGATGACCGGCCCCACACGCACTGACCGCACGATCGAGGCAAAGGAGGAGCGATGAGCACGGACACCGCGTCCGGGCGTATCGAGCTGGCGATCGGCGGTATGACGTGCGCGTCCTGCGCCAACCGCATCGAGCGGAAGCTCAACAAGCTCGACGGCGTGACCGCGACGGTCAACTACGCCACCGAGAAGGCGAGCGTCGAGTTCGCCGGCGAGGTCTCGACGGACGACCTGATCGCCACCGTGGCGAAGGCCGGCTACAGCGCCGAACTCCCGGCGCCGGAGCGGTCCGCGGAAGCGGCGCCGGAGCCGGACGACGGGCTGCGGCCGCTGCGGCAGCGGCTGGTCACGGCGGTCGTCCTGGCCGTCCCGGTCATCGCGATGGCGATGGTCCCGGCGCTGCAGTTCCGGGGATGGCAGTGGCTGTCGCTGACGCTGGCCGCCCCGGTCGTCGTGTACGCGGGCTGGCCGTTCCACCGGGCCGCGGCGATCAACCTGCGGCACGGCGCGGCGACCATGGACACGCTGATCTCCATCGGCACGCTCGCCGCGTTCGGCTGGTCGCTGTGGGCGCTGTTGTTCGGCACCGCCGGCGAGCTGGGGATCAAGCACGGCTTCGAGTTCTCGATGACCCGTTCGGACGGGTCGATGAACATCTACCTTGAGGCCGCGGCCGGCGTGACCATGTTCATCCTGGCCGGCCGGTACTTCGAGACGAGGTCCAAGCGGCGCGCCGGTGCCGCCCTCCGCGCGCTGCTGGAACTGGGCGCGAAGGACGTCTCGGTCATCCGGGACGGGCGCGAGGAGCGCATCCCGGTCGACCGGCTCGCCGTCGGCGACGTGTTCGTCGTCCGCCCCGGCGAGAAGATCGCGACCGACGGGACGGTCGAGGAGGGCTCGTCCGCCGTGGACGCGTCCATGCTGACCGGCGAGTCCGTCCCGGTGGAGGTCGCGCCGGGCGACACCGTCGTCGGCGCGACCGTGAACGCCGGCGGGCGGCTGCTGGTCCGGGCGACCCGGGTCGGCTCCGGCACGCAGCTCGCGCAGATGGCCCGGCTCGTCGAGGAGGCGCAGACCGGCAAGGCGCAGGCCCAGCGGCTCGCCGACCGGATCTCCGGGATCTTCGTCCCGGTCGTGATCGCCCTCGCGCTCGGCACGCTCGGCTTCTGGCTCGGGACGGGCACCGGCGCCGCCGCCGCGTTCACCGCCGCGGTGGCCGTGCTGATCATCGCCTGCCCGTGCGCCCTCGGCCTCGCCACCCCGACCGCCCTCATGGTCGGCACGGGTCGCGGCGCCCAGCTCGGCATCCTGATCAAGGGTCCGGAGGTGCTGGAGTCCACCCGCGCGGTCGACACGATCGTGCTGGACAAGACCGGCACCGTCACCGCGGGACGCATGGCCCTGGTCGACGTCGTCACCGCCGGCGGCGTGTCCGAGGACGAGGTCCTGCGGCTCGCGGGCGCGCTGGAGAACGCGTCCGAGCACCCGATCGCGCAGGCGATCGCCAAGGGCGCGGCCGAGCGCGTCGGCGAACTCGGCGCGGTGGAGGACTTCGCCAACGTCGAGGGGCTCGGCGTCCAGGGGGTCGTGGACGGCCACGGCGTCATCGCGGGGCGCCCGCAGCTCCTCGCCGAATGGTCGCAGCACCTGAGCCCCGATCTCCAGGACGCCATGGCGGCGGCCCAGGCGCGCGGCCACACCGCGGTCGCGGTCGGCTGGGACGGCGAGGCCCGCGCCGTGCTCACCGTCGCGGACCAGGTCAAGCCGACCTCGCGGGAGGCGGTCGAGCAGTTCCGGGCGCTCGGGCTGCGCCCGATCCTGCTGACCGGCGACAACGAGACCGTGGCGCGGACGGTCGCGGACGGGGTCGGGATCGAGGAGGTCATCGCCGAGGTCCTGCCGCAGGACAAGGTGGACGTCGTCAAGCGCCTCCAGTCCGAGGGCCGGACGGTCGCGATGGTCGGCGACGGCGTCAACGACGCCGCCGCGCTCGCCCAGGCCGACCTGGGCCTGGCGATGGGGACCGGCACGGACGTGGCGATCGAGGCGTCCGACCTGACCCTGGTACGCGGGGACCTGCGGGCGGCGGCCGACGCGATCCGGCTGTCCCGCCGCACGCTCCGCACGATCAAGGGCAATCTGTTCTGGGCGTTCGCCTACAACGTGGCGGCGATCCCGCTGGCGGCGGCCGGGCTGCTCGTGCCGATGATCGCGGGTGGCGCGATGGCGTTCTCCTCGGTCTTCGTGGTCGGCAACAGCCTGCGGCTGCGCCGGTTCAGGCCGCTGAACGCGGACGCCGGCGCCCCGGCCTCGGCCACCGCCACCGGACCGGTCCGTCAGGAGGTCCCGGCCCGCTGACACCCGGTCGACCACGGTCGAGCGCGGTCCCCGAGGGGGCCGCGCTCAGCCGCGCAGGGTGGCGACGAGCGCCGCGAACGCGGGGTCCGCGGCGGCTTCGTCCAGGGCCTCGGTCAGGGTCTCGCCGTAGGTGGGGGCGGCCCGCCGCTGGACGGCCCGCCCCTCCTCGGTGATCACGGTGTAGACGCCGCGGCGGTCCTTGGGGCACATGGCGCGGCGGGTGAGCCCGGCGGCCTCCAGCCGGGCGACGAGGCGGCTGACCGAGCTCTGGTTGAGGCCGATGAGGTCGGCGAGCTCCTGCATCCGCAGTTCCCCGTCCTCGGCGCGCGACAGCCGGCACAGCGCGCGGAACTCCGACAGGCCGACGCCGTGCCGCCGCTGCATCGCCTTGGCGAGCTGGTGCTCGACGCGCGCGTGCAAGGTGACGACGCCGTCCCAGAGCGGCGCGTCCGCCGTGCCGGTGTCCACCTGCGAACCGGCCGAACCAACGCTCATCTCCCGGATCCTCTCCATTTTCTTGACACCAGCCTACATGCAATGACAATCTCTGCATGTACATACAATCTATGTAGATACATGCTCCGGAGGGTCGTGATGTCCAGTCCGCTTCTGCTCCCCTACGACGGGCCGCACCTGAGGCTGCGGAACCGGATCGCCATGGCGCCGATGACCCGCGGCCGCGCGGACGACGCGACCGGCGTCCCGCATCCGCTGACCGCGCGGTACTACGCGCAGCGCGCGGCCGCCGGGCTGATCGTCACCGAGGGGCTCTGGCCGAACGTCCTCGGCAAGGGCGGGCCCGGCATCCCCGGGCTGGTCACGGACGAGCAGGTCGCCGGCTGGCGCGCGGTCACCGACGCCGTCCACGCGGCGGGCGGGACGATCTTCGCCCAGCTCTGGCACGTGGGCCGGATGACCCACCCGCTGAACCTGCCGGGCGGCGCGACCCCCCTCGCCCCCTCACCCGTCCGGATCGAGGGGGAACCGATCTACACGAACCGGGGCAACGTCGACCATGTCCCGCCCCGCGCCATGACGACCGCCGAGGTGGAGGCGACGATCGCCGACTTCGCCGCGGCGGCCCGCAACGCCGTCCGGGCCGGGTTCGACGGGGTCGAGGTGCACGGCGCGAACGGCTACCTCATCCAGCAGTTCCTCGCGGAGAACACCAACCGGCGCGGCGACCGCTTCGGCGGCTCCCGCACCGGGCGGCTGCGGTTCGCGCTCGACGTGGTCGAGGCCGTGGCCGCCGAGATCGGCCCGGAACGGGTCGGCCTGCGCATCTCCCCGCACAACCCGGAGAACGAGATCGCCGAACAGGACCCGCAGGGCACCTACCGGGCGCTCGTCGACGCCCTCGACCCGCTCGGCCTCGCCTACCTGCACATCATCGAGCGCGGCGCCTACGGGGCGCTGGCCGACCTGCGGCCACGCTGGTCGGGCACCCTCATCGGGAACTTCAACGGCCCGGAACCGACGTCGCCGCGGGCGGGCGAGCAGGTCCTCGCGGTGGGCCTGGCCGACGTTTTCTCCTTCGGCCGGCTGTTCATCTCGAACCCGGACCTGCCGGGCCGCCTCGCGGCGGGGGCGCCGCTCACCCCGCACATCCCGAACCTCGTCTACGGCGGCGGCGCCGAAGGCTACGTCGACTACCCGGCTCTCGCACCCCAGCACTGAGCACCCGAACCCGGAAGACGACCAGACCCCGCCGGGTCGTGCGACCCGGCGGGGTCCTGGTCTTGCCACCGGTGTGCGGGGTCGCCTCTCGGCGAAAGGCTCAACACGGCTCCAGCCGGACGGTATTCCGTGAAGGCGATAGGTGAGGCCCGGGGACACCAGGCACACCGGCTGCCATGTGTAACCGACGGCCCCCGGGGATTGTTCCCGGCGCCGCCGGCTCTTCCATACCCGGTGAACGCGGGTCAGCACGGTTACTCTACGTGAACACTCGCGTACAGGTCACGCCGTGACCGGAATACCTGCACAATGGCCCGGATGGAACGGGCGGACGAGGAGCGGCTTCGCCGTGCCCTGCGGGAGGCGCAGGACGGCGACGAGAACTCCTTCCGCATGCTGTACCGCGACGTCCAGCCCCGCCTGATCCGCTTCGCCGGCGCGCTCGTCGGCCCGGACGCCGAGGACGTCACGTCCGAGGCGTGGCTGCAGATCGCCCGGGACCTGCCCTCGTTCCGCGGCGACCTCGACGGCTTCCGCGGCTGGACCGCGACGATCACCCGCCACCGCGCCCTCGACCATCTGCGCCGCCGGTCACGGCGGCCCAGCGGCGACGTCCCCATCGAGGAACTGACCACGATGGCGGCCGGGGTCGACACCGAACTGGCCGCCCTGGACTGCATCGCCACCCAGGACGCGATCCGCCTGATCGCCGAGCTGCCCCGCGACCAGGCCGAGGCCGTGCTGCTGCGCGTCGTCGTGGGCCTCGACGCCAAGACGGCGGGCAAGGTCCTCGGCAAACGCTCGGGTGCCGTGCGCACCGCCTCCTACCGAGGGCTGCGCCGCCTCGCCGACCGCCTTGCCTCCGCCGACTCCTCCTCCGCCGACTCCTCCTCCGCCAGCGCCGAGGCCGTACCGCCCGCGCGGCTGACGGGGGACGTGCACCCGCTCCTGCGCCGTGACAAAAACGGCGGAACCGGCGCTGAAGGGGTGACATGAGCGATCACAACGGGTCGGGCGACCTCGACCGGCGCACCGCTGAGCGTGTCCTCGACGGTGCCGCCGAGCATGCCCGGCTGCACGCCCTGCTGGCCGCGGCCTCGGCTCCCGCGCGTCCAGGAGAACTCGCCGGCGAGGACACCGCCGTGATCGCCTTCAAGGCCGCCCGGCTTCCCGCGCGGACGTCCCGCATGGCCGCCCTGCGCCGCTTCCTCACGATCAAGGCGCTCGTCCTGGTCGGCGGCTCGCTCATCCTCACCGGCGGCGCCGCCGCCTACGCCACGATGAACGGGCACATCCCGGGCCGCGCCCCGGCGCCCTCCACGACCCCGACGATGGGCGATCGGACGGGCACGGGCCAGCACAGCAACCCGGTCGTCCAGGTCACGCCCCGCTCCGGGACGCCCGCGAGTCCGCAGCCCTCCACTTCGCGGCCCTCCGACGCGCCATCCTCCACTCCGCCCCCCGCCACGAAGCGGCCACCCGCCACACCTGGCCCGTCCAATGGTCCCGGCGGGGGGAGCACGCCAGGCCCACCGAACCAGACCGCACCACCGGGAAACCCGAGCCCACCACGAGGCCGCGGCAACAACAACGGGGTCCCACCGGACCAGGACTCCGGCAAAGGCAAGGAGAACGACGGCGCCGCCCAGGCTCCGACTCCGGAAGCGCAAGCGGCGAACCCGCCTGATCGTGCGGGCGTCACAGGCAGCCCTCGAACTGCGGCACGTCAACATCCGACAGTTTCAGGCCCGACGACCCGAACCACTTCCGCATGAACCCGGCCATCGTGCCGTCCTGGTACATCTGGGTGATCGCCGTGTTGAGCGCCTCGCACCCGTCCGGGTCGCCCATGCGGATCGCGATGCCCGTCCGCCGCTCCCCGAACCGGGAGTTCAGCAGCCGGAAATCCCCGCCCTGCCGCGTCTTCAGCCCCGCGAGGATCGTGTCGTTCGTCGTGATGGCGTCGATCCGGCCGTCGCCCAGCATCGTCATGCAGTCGTCGTAGGACCGCGCCGCCACCGGAACCGCGGCGACCTGCCGTTCGACGGTCACCGCCTCCGCGGCTCCGGACCCGGTCACGGCGCAGATCCTCCGGCCCTTCAGGTCCTGGACGTCGCGGACGTCCCGCTCGTCCTTCCGCACGAGGATGTCCTGGTACGACAGGAGATACGGCCCGGCGAACGCCAGCCGCTGCTGCCACTCCGGCTCCAGCCAGAACGTCAGCACCATGTCGACCTTCCCGCTCCGGAGGAGTTGCTCCCGGTCCGCCGCCAGCGCCGGGGCGAACCGGATCTTCTTCCCCATCCGCTCCGCCAGGTAGCGGGACACGTCCACGTCCAGGCCCTCGAACGTGCCGTCCGCCCGCCGGAACCCGATCCCGGGCAGGTCCGGCCGCACCCCCGCCACCAGCGTCGTCTTCGCGAGGATGGACGCGTCCTCCGCGCCGCCGCACCCGGCCAGGACGAGGCAGCCCACCAGCATCGAGGCCACCGGCCGCCGCATCCGCGACCCCCAATCCCCGAGCACGCCCCGCTCCCGGCGAGCGGGGAGCCACGCACTCAAAGATCACAGCCCGCCCGCTCGCCCTCCACCCTCCTGTCCACATACGGCCTACGCGCCGCCCGTGTTCACTTCACGACGTCGTAGAGGAGGTGGACGGCCTGCGGCGTATCGACCACGCTGACCCTTTCGAGCTGCACGTGGCCGTCCCCGAGGTGGTCGACGAGCCGGGCGCCGCCGCCGAAGAGCACGGGCACCAGGTGGATGCCGATCTGGTCGACCAGGCCGGCCCTGATGAACTGGCTGCCGACGTCCGGGCCGCCCATCACGTAGACCTTCTTGCCGCCGGCGGTCTCCTTCGCCTGCCGCAGGGCGCTCTCGATCCCGTCGGTCACGAAGGTGTAGACGCCGTTCTCCGGCGCGTCGTCGGGCGCCCGGTGGGTCAGGACGAACAGCGGCAGCCGGGCGGGACCGGTCGGCCCGTCGGCACCCCACCAGCGCAGGGAGTCGTCGTAGGTTCGCCGCCCCCCGATGAAGGCACCACCCTCCGCCGTCGTGGCGGCCAGGAGTTCGGCGTTGCCCGTGCCGCCGTCCATCGCCCACTCGTGCAGCCGATCGCCGCCCTTGCCGAGCGGTTCCTCCGGTGTGCTGCCGGTGGCCTTGACGTATCCGTCCAGCGACATGCTCATATCGAAGATCACCTTGCTCATGGGAGCCCCCTTCAGTAGTCCGTGCCTCTGCGTCGCCGCCAGCGTGGCGGACCCGGGTGGCAGAGTTGTGTCACCGCGGTGAAACTCGCCGCCGGGCCGGGGAAGGGGGGCTCCACGTGCTGACCGTCGAGATGCTGGGGCCGCTGCGCGTCTCGGTGGACGGCAGGCCGGTCGAGCTTCCGGCGGGGCGGCTGCGCGCGCTGCTGGCCGTGCTGGCGATGTCGGCGGGACGCACCGTCCCCACGGACACGCTCGTGACCGCCCTCTGGGGGACGGAGGCGCGCGGCGACCCGCGGGCCAACGTCCGGACGAACGTGCGGCGGCTGCGCCGCGCCCTGGAGACCGCGGGCACGCAGCCGATCGCGGCCCGGGCGGGCGGCTACCAGCTGGCGGCCGACCCGGACCGGGTGGACGCGCTCCGCTTCGGCCGGCTGCTCGACGAGGCGGCGGACGCGACGGACGCGGCGGCCGAACGGTCCCGGCTGTCCACTGCGCTCGCGCTATGGCGCGGCACCCCCTTCGAGGGGATCCGGTCCGACTGGCTGGAGCGGTCCGCGGCCCCCGCGCTGGAGGAGCGCTACCTGACCGCGCTGGAACGCCACGTCGACCTGCGTCTCGCGGACCGCGCGCCCCCGGCTGCGGCCGGGCTGGTGGCGGTGGCCGAGCGCCATCCGCTGCGGGAGTCCCTCTGGGTGCGGGTGCTGCGGGTCCTGGGGGCGGCCGGGCGGCCGGCCGAGGCGCTGGAGCGGTACGAGGCGCTCCGGCACCGGCTCGCCGAGGAACTCGGCACCGACCCGAGCCCGGAGCTGCGGCAGGTGCACGCCGACCTGCTGGCGGGCGGCACTCCGTCCGTCCGGCGCGCGGTGCCCCGGCAGTTGCCCGCGGCCGGCAGCGGCTTCACCGGCCGGGAGGCCGAGGCGGCCGCGCTCGACGCCCTGCTCGAACCCGGCCCGGCGCGGTCCCGGTCGCCGCTGATCGCGCTGATCGCCGGAACGGCCGGGGTCGGGAAGACGACGCTCGCCGTCCACTGGGCGCACCGGGTCGCCGGACGCTTCCCGGACGGCCAGCTCTACATCGACCTGCGCGGATACGACCCCTCGGGCGAGGCCGTGCGGCCGGCCACGGCCGTCCGCGAGTTCCTGGACGCGCTGCGGGTCCCTCCGCACCAGATCCCCGACGGCCCCGCCGCGCAGGCCGGCCTCTACCGCGGCCTGCTGGCGGAGCGGCGCATGCTCCTGCTGCTGGACAACGCACGCGACGCCGACCAGGTCGCCCCGCTGCTTCCCGCGGCTCCCGGCTGCCTGGTCGTGGTCACCAGCCGCGACCACCTCGCCGGGCTGGTCATGACCTACGGCGCCCACCCGCTCACCCTCGGCCTGCTGCCGCCGGGCGAGGCCGGGCGGCTGCTCGGCCGCCGCGTCGGCCACGACCGGCTCGACGCCGAGCCCGCCGCCGCCGCCGAGATCGTCCGCCGCTGCGCGGGGCTGCCGCTGGCGCTGGCGATGGTCGCCGCTCGCGCCGCGATCCGTCCCGCGCACCCGCTCACCGCACTCGCCGGCGAGCTGCGCGACACCCTCGGCGCGCTGGAGGGCGCCGCCGACATCCGTGCGGTCTTCTCCTGGTCGTACGACACGCTCGGCGACGAAGCGGCCCGGCTGTTCCGCCTCGTCGGCGGGCTGCACCCCCGGGACGCCGCGATCGCCGCCGCCGCGAGCCTGGCGGGCGTCCCGCCGGCCGCGGTACGTGCGCCGCTCGCCGAACTGACGCGCGCCAACCTGCTCACCGAGCACGCCCCGGGCCGCTACTCCTGCCACGATCTGCTGCACGCCTACGCCGCCGAGCTCTGCCAGGTCCACGACACCGACCGGGAGAACGCGCTGCGCCGCCTCGTGGGGCACTACGTCCAGTCCGCATACGCCGCCGCCGGGCACCTCCACGGCGACATCGACACCGCCGCGCCGGATTCACCGCCCCCGGGCGTCCACGTCACCGACTTCACCGGAGCGGACGAGGCGCTGGCCTGGTTCACCGCCGAGCGTCCCGCCCTGCTCACCGCCCTGAGCCTCGCCGCCGACCTGCGTGCGGACCGGGAGGTCTGCCGGCTGGCGCAGGCGTTGTTCCTCGTCCTGCACCGGCAGGGCCGCTGGCACGACCGCGCCGAAACCCAGCGAACGGCCGTGGCCGCCGCCCGGCGGCTGGGCGAACCCGCGGAAGAAGCCCGCGCCCACCGCAACCTGGCCGCCGCACTGGCCGACCTGGGCCACCTGGACGAGGCCCACCGCAACCTCGACATCGCATTGGCACTGTCGCAGAACGACACCATCGGCCAAGCATGGACGCACTACTACCGGGACCTCGCCTACGGCATCCAGGGCCGCGAGGCAGACGCGCTCCACGCCGCCGCTCAGGCCCATGCGCTGTTCGAGCAGGCAGGCGACCTGGCCGGGCAGGCCCTCGCCCTCACGAACCTCGGCTGGTATCACGGCAGGCTGGGGAACCACCGCGAAGCCGTCGATCTGTGCGAGCGGGCTCTCGTCCTGCACCAGAAGTCCGGCAACCGCCCGCACGAGGCCCACACCTGGTCATGCCTGGGGGACACCCACCTCCAGCTGGGCGATCCCACCGGCGCCGTCCACCGCTATCGGCGGGCTCTCGACCTTTTCCGTAAGGTCGGTGACGTGTACGGCGAAGTCAGCACCCTCGCCCACCTCGGCGCCTGCCATCATCTGGCCCACGACGATCCGGCCGCCCACGAGCTGTGGCACCGGGCCCACACCCGCCTGAAGGACCTCGACCCCTCCAGCACCGACCAGATCCACGCCCAGCTGACGACCGTCAGCGGAACCGCCGCCGACGCCTTCCGCCGCCGACGCTGACGCGGCCGGTCAGCGCGCCGGCGGGACCGCCAGGATCGACTGCACGGTCGCGACGACGACACCGGGGGTCTCCTCCGGGCTCAGGCGCCCGGCCCGGTTCTCCTCGGCGGCACCGTGCAGGACGTGCTGGATGACGCTGACCAGCCAGGACATCGGCAGGTCGGTGCGGAACGCGCCCTGGTCCTGGCCCCGGCGGAGCAGGTCCTCGACGCGCTCGGCGGGGGCGGCGTGCAGCTGGCGGACGCGTCCGTCCGGCAGGGTCCCCTGGGCCGCCGCCAGCAACGCCGTGGACTCGGCCACCAGCGACCAGCTCGATTCGAGCAACCGGGTCAGGGCGTCTCGCGCGTCGCCGGTGAGATCGACGGCCGACAGCACCTCCTCACCCGCGCGCAGGGCATCGCCCAGGGCGGCCTCGATCAGTTCCGCCCGGTTGCGGAAGTGGC
This sequence comes from Actinomadura sp. 6K520, assembly GCF_004349245.1. Lineage (GTDB taxonomy): Bacteria > Actinomycetota > Actinomycetes > Streptosporangiales > Streptosporangiaceae > Spirillospora. Next base: position 13,165 of record NZ_SMLC01000081.1, read on the forward strand.
CGTAGAGCGTCATCCGGCCCACCCCGGCGGCCTTGGCGATGTCGTCGATGCTCGCGCTCGGGTCCCTGCTCAGGCTTTCGCGGGCCGCGGAGACGATGCGGGCGATGCTGCGCTCGGCGTCCGCGCGCCGGCGCCGTCCGGGAGGGGCCGTGGTCATGCTCCGCACCCTAACTCGTACGGCGGTGTACGTGTTACTCTCACTCCATAACTCGTATACCGATGTACGACTTAGGGAGAGCGGAATGACGCAGCACGTCCAAGACCCGTCCGCGCCGCAGAGCGCGCCCAACCCGCTGCGATGGCGCATCCTCGGATTCCTCGGCGTCGCCCAGCTCATGCTGATCCTCGACGTCACCGTCGTGGCCATCGCGCTGCCGAACATCGAGGCCGACCTCGGCCTGAGCCGCCAGGCCGTCACCTGGACGGTCAGCGCGTACACCCTGACCTTCGGCGGCCTGATGCTCCTCGGCGGGCGCGCCGCCGACCTGATCGGCGCGAAACGCGTCGTGCTCACCGGCCTGCTGGTCTTCACCGCGGCGTCACTGGTGACCGGCTTCGCCGGCTCGGCCGCCCCGCTGCTCGGCGGGCGCATCGCGCAGGGCGTCGGCGCGGCGCTGCTGTCGCCGTCCGCGCTGTCGCTCGTGGTGCACCTGTTCGACGGCGAAGAACGCAACAAGGCGCTCGGTGTCTGGTCGGCGCTCGGCGGAGGCGGCGCCGCACTCGGCGTTCTGCTGGGCGGGCTGCTCACCGCGGGCCCCGGCTGGCCCTGGGTGTTCTACGTCAACGTCCCCATCGGGCTGATCATCTTCGTCGCCCTCGCCCGGATGCTGCCGGCCCAGAAGGTGACCGCGCCGCGTCCCGGCCTGGACGTGCTCGGCGCGCTGCTGGTCACCGCCTCGTCCGCCGCACTGATCTACGCGTTCATCCGCGCCGGGGACGACGGCTGGCTCACCATCGCGACCGGGACGCTCGTGCTGCTCGCCGCCGTCGGCTACGTGGCGTTCGTCGCCCGGCAGAAGACCGCGAAGTCCCCCATGATGGACGTCGCGCTGCTGGCCCGGCGCCCGGTGGCCACCGGCACGTTCCTGATCCTGATGGCGACCGCCCTGATGATCGCGGTGTTCTTCCTGGGCACCTTCTACTTCCAGCACGCGGAGGACTTCAACGCCCTCCAGACCGGCCTGCTGTTCCTGCCGGTCGCGATCGCGACGATGCTCGGCGCCCACCTCACCGGCCGGGCGATCGGCACGGCGGGCGCGCGCCTGCTCGCCGTGACCGGCCTGCTGACCGCCGCGCTCGGCATGGCCGTCCCCGCCATCTCGATGCACCCGGCGACCGTGGTGGTCGGCACCGCCGTCGCGGGAGCCGGGACCGGCGCGATGTTCGTCGTCGCGTCGGCGACCGCCCTCGGCCAGGTGGCGCCGCACGAGTCCGGCATCGCCTCGGGCATCGTCAGCACGTTCCACGAGTTCGGCGCGTCCATCGGCGCCGCCGTGATCTCCAGCGTCGCCGCCGCCAGCCTCGTCGGCGACACGCTCTCCGGCTTCACGAACGGCTTCGTCCTCGCCGCGGTCGCCGCCGCCGTCTCAGCCGCGGCCGCCGCCGTCCTGACACCCGGCCGCGCACGATGAAGGATGTCGGACGCGAAAGGCACGATGCACGTTGAGCCCACCCGGAGGTGACCGATGATCGTGAGACCCGCCCGCCAGGCCGACCTGCCGCGACTGTCCCCGCTCTGGCGGGCGGCCTGGCTCGACGGGCACGAGGGTCACGTCCCCTCCGAGCTGATGGCCGCCCGAGGCCCCGAGCACTTCGCCGCGCACGCCGAGAAGTACCTGGGCACGACCCTGGTGGCCGCCGACGCCGACGACCGCCTTATCGGTTTGATCATCCTCGGGGACGAGGACGGCGAGGTCATCCAGCTGGCCGTGGACGGCTCCGCCCGCGGCCAGGGCGTCGGCGGCGCCCTCCTCCAGGCCGCGGAGGACCGCTTCCGGGGACGACACAGCGAGGCGTGGCTCGCGGTCGTCCCCGGCAACACCCGGGCCCGCCGCTTCTACGAACTGCACGGCTGGCGCGACACCGGCCCCTTGACCTACCGGGCCCCCACCGCGACCGGCACCGTCCCCGTCCCGGTCCACCGCTACGTCAAAGACCTGTAAGGCACCGGCACCCTGCAACCGAACCCGCCGGAGCGGGGATTCAGGCCCTACGCATCGCCCTTGAGCCGAACGAGCAACGCCCGCCACACCTCCGGCGTCATGACCAGCCGCGGCCCCTGCGGATCCGTGGAGTCCCGGATGCCGACCACGGCATTCGGCGCCGGAGCCAGGGCCGCGCATTCGACGCAGGTCTCAGACTGGCTGGCACTGTGGCTGCTCTTCCGCCAGTGAAGCATCTACATCTCACCCTTGAGCCGGACGAGGAGCGTCCGCCACGCCTCCGGCGTCATGACCAGCCGCGGGCCCTGCGGATCCGTGGAGTCCCGGATGCCGACGACGGCATTCGGCGCCGAGGCCAGGGGCGCGCATTCGACACAATTTTGCGGCTGGCTGCCACTGTGACTGCTCTTCCGCCAGTCAAGCATCTACATCTCACCCTTGAGCCGGACGAGGAGCGCCCGCCACGCATCGGGAGTCAAGGCCAGACGCGGCCCTCGCGGATCCGTGGAGTCGCGGATGCCAACTACGGCATTCGGTGCCGGAGCCAGAGCCGCACACTCAACGCAGGTCTCCGGGTAGCTGCCACTGTGGCTGCTCTTCCGCCAGTCGGTCACCTGCTGTTCCCTCCCGCCGCACCAGTTCGGAGAGTCCAGACCGCCTGTTCGATTCGTTCGCGGGTCTGAGCCTCCGTGAGAGCGATCCTGCGGAGTTCCACCTGGATGGCCCGGTAAGCGGCGACGCCTTCGTCCTCGTCGATGAAGATCCGTCGCTGGAGCCCATCAACGATCACGATGGGGAAGTTCCCCGCTTCAACGTGCAGGACGGCGAACGATCCGTCAACACCAGGGTTCCTGGTGGCAGTGAACGGCAGAACGCGCAGTTCGATGTTCGGCCACTCGGTGAGCTCAAGCAGGTACTGGAGTTGGGCGATCATGACCTCGCGTCCGCCCATCCATTGGCAGATCGCTGCTTCCCCGACCACGGCGCTGATCGAAAGAGGTTCAGTTCTGGTGAGTGCCTCCTTTCGTGCCATGCGGTAGGCCACCAACTGATCGATGTCCTTCGCGCCGCTGCTAGGTACGGACGTCATGACGGCGCGGGCGTACTCCGGTGTCTGGAGGAGCCCGGGAATGACGTCGGCGTGGTAGGCGAACAACTCCGAGGAGTCCTGTTCGAGGAGTACGTATTCGCCGTAGTTGGGCCCCTTCCCTGGGAGTTTGTGGCGCCTGATCCAGTCGCGGGAGCGGCCGCCGGTGGCGAGGCCGACCAGTGCGACCCTCAAGTCGTCGTCCTCCGGCAGGCCGTACATCATGGCGATGTAGTTGACCTCGTGGGTCCGGGCTACTACCTGGGCGTTCTCCATTCGGCTTATGGCGCTCTTGGACATGCTGAGGAGCGCCGCGGCCTCGTCCAGGGTGAGGCCGCGTTCTTCGCGGATCTTGCGTAGCTGGGCACCGAGTCGCCTTCGGCGGACGGTGGGGGGTCGCTTCGGCATATCACCAAGTGTGAGTGACTGACAACACGTTGTCATGGCGGTCATGAAGATGGGGATATCCCGCCTTCCTCAACTCCCAAAGTCCTTCGCTCCCCTTGTCATTGAGATCGATTGTGCGGCCTCACCTGGCCATTCATGCTGGCGGACGACTCTCACCAGAAGGAGTGGAACGATGACGCAGTGTGAGACCGGGGTCGGAGGTCCGACCAAATGAAGCTGCTCGGGACGATCACGATGCCGGGCGTGCCGAAGTCCGCACAGACTGCACGGACGTTCGTCCGCGGCCTGGCTCCGCACATCGAGGACGAAGCCATGGCCGACATCGTCCTCTGCGTGGACGAACTCGTTGCGAACGCCTGCGAGCACACCGCGTCCGGGACGGGCGACGGCGAGGTGACCGTCATCGTGAGCACGGGCGAGGACGTGCTACGCGTGACCGTCCTGGATCAGGGCGGCACCCAGGGCCGGCCTCGTGTGCGCCACGATCCGTGCTCGGAGGACGGTCGCGGCCTACTGCTGGTCGACGCGCTTTCGAAGAGCTGGGGAACGCACCCCGCACTGAACGGCACGGCCGTATGGGCGGAGTTCCATGCGATCCGTCCCTTGCGATAACACCCGCCAACGCGCCAAGAGCCGCCGACGGATCGGCGTCCGGCCTTCCGCCCTCGGTGCCGAGGAAGCAACCTCCGCCGCCTTTTGGACCATTTAGTCTTGCCCGATGCCGCTCCTCGTCCTTTCACCTCGGTACACGTCCGACTCCAAGGCGCTGCGGGCCGCGGCCGGGCGCCTGGGCTGGAAGGCGGAACGGCTCGGCGGGTGGCGCGCTCCGGACCACCTGCGCGGGCAGGACACGGCCCTGTACGGCGAACCGACGTTCGTCGAGGTCATCGCGGCACAGCTCGGCGTGCGGCTCCTCGATGTCGCGCCCGGATGGCTGCCGGGCCTCCCTGAGCGGCATCGACGTCGACACATCGACATGTCGACATTGGGAGACGTCCGGCGCACCCTCCCCGAAGCGACGTTCGTCAAGCCTTCGGACGGCCGGAAGGCATTCGAGGGCAAGGTCTACACGACCCCCGACGAACTCCCCGGGCGGGACGTCCTCCCAGACGACACCCCAGTGTTCACCTGCGAGCCCGTAACGTGGGACGTCGAATTCCGCTGCCACATCCTTGAGGGCACGGTCGTCACCATGTCGCCCTACCTGCTGCATGGAGAACTCGCCCTCACCCCAGATGGGACCTGGGAAGCTCCAGACGCCGACGTGCAGCAGGCAAGGCAGTACGCCGAAGAAGTCCTCGCCGAAGTCCCGGTCCCGCCCGCGACCGTCCTGGACGTGGGACGAATCCGCGACCGTGGCTGGGCGGTAGTAGAAGCCAACGCGGCCTGGGGTGCGGGCCTCTACGGCTGCGACCCAGAGCAGGTCCTCCACGTCCTGGCCCGCTCCTGCCTCGACCACGACGCAGCAGCGGCAGACCACGACTGGGTCATCGACCAGGTGGACCTGGACATCGAGGGGTAGACGACGATCGCACCGCGAGCCCCGGCCGACAGCGGCCGGGGCCCGCACGCGATGGGTCAGATCTCCTTCAGGAATCCCGAGTCGACCGCGAAATCCGCGCCCGTCGTGCTCGCCGAGCGCGGCGACGCCAGCAGCGCGACCACGTCCGCGATCTCCTGCGGGTCGGTGAGACGGCCGGTCGTGAGGCTCATCATCTCCGCCGCACCGCGCTCCAGCACCGTGCCGCGGTCGGACCCCGTGGCCCCGGCGATGATGTCCGCCGCGCCGCCCTCGTCCGTCCACCACGGCGTCAGCACCGGCCCCGGCGAGACCGTGTTGACCCGGATGCCCTGCGGCCCGAACTCCTCCGACAGCCCCTTCGTCAGGTTGGTCACGGCGGCCTTCGCCGCGTTGTAGTCGAAGTTCATCGGCCCGGGCCGACGCGCGTTCCCCGACGAGACGTTCACGATCGACGCCGCGTCGCTCTTCAGCAGATGCGGGATCGCCGCGCGCACCGCCCGGACGACGGCGTACAGGTTGAACTCGAACATGTCACGCCAGTCGTCGTCCGACAGGCCGCCGAAGCCGAACCTCGGCAGCCGCGCACCGGGAGGCGGCCCGCCCGCGTTGTTGACCAGGACGTCGAGCCCGCCGAACGCCTCCACCGCACGCTCCACCGCCTGCATAGGGGCGTCCGGGTCCATCAGGTCGGCCGCCACGTGCAGCAGTTCCGGACCGGCGAGCGCGTCCAGTTCCCCGGGCTTGCGGGACACGGCGACCACCCGGGCGCCCTCCCCGAGCAACGTCCGCGTGACGGCCAGCCCGATCCCCTTGGACGCACCCGTGACGACCGCGACCCGGCCGGTGAGCTGCAGATCCATGAAGTCCCCTTCGCATAGGTGAGCACGCCCCTCCGGACGTGCCTCACCCCATGAACCCCGCCGCCCGACAGCCGGATGCACGTCGCACAACCGAACACGTAAGGTAGTCGCCCGAACACCGCACACAACCGAACGGCCCACCATGAACCGCTCCCCCCTTCTCGTTCCGGCGCTGCTCCCCGCCCTCCTCCTCACGGCGTGCGGGGGCGGCGAGTCGGCGACGACCCCGCCCACGCCGGTTCCGCCCTCGACGCCACCGCCGACCAGCGCCACACCGAGCCAGGGCGTGCCGATCCCGAGGACAGCCGCGGACGGACGAGACCTGGCCGCCTGCCAGGACGGCGAGTGCGAGGTCGTGGTCAGGAAGGGCGACATCCTTCGCTTCGGCACCGTGGTCGACACCGAGCCGCTGACGGTCGTCAGTGCCGGTGACACCTTCACGGTCACCGACCCGTCCGGCTTCACGGCGTCCGTCGGCGGCGCGGGCGGAAAGCTCCAGACAGGCTCCGTCCAGATAGAGGTCGGCGAATCGGCGGGAAGCCGCACGGCCATCAGAATCTCCCCGCGCCCCTGAACCGAGCATGGGCCATGGCCTCACGGGTAGGGGACGCGCAGTCGGCCGGACGGCCGGCACGAGACCCAAAGGGAGGCAGACCCATGAGCGCGACACAGGAGACCGGTGGAATCACCGGGACGAAGGACAAGGAATACAACCTGATCTGGTTCGTCGAGCAGTGCCTGAGCAACGCGCTGCGGCTGGAGACCTACATCAACGACGCCGAGCGCGCGGGCGACACCGAACTGGCGGATCTCTTCCGCCGTGCCCAGGCCGAGAGCCGCAAGGGCGCCGAGCAGGGTAAGGAACACCTGCGCCAACGCATCTCCGCCTGACCGGTGCGGGGGCGGTCGCGGCATGACCGGCCCGCCCCGGGGGTATGCGATCAAGTTCCGCGGCCTCGCGTCACGGGTCCACAAGTGAATCGCAGGAGAAGGAGCCCGGATGCGTGAGTCGATTCGCCTCGGTCATATCGCCGGAATCAGAGTCGGCCTCAATGTCAGCGTGCTGGTGATCGTGGTGATCCTGGTGTTCGGGCTGGCGTTCGGCCGATTCCCGGAGGTGTATCCGGACCACGCCACCTGGGCCTACCTCGTGGCGGGGCTCATCAGCGCGATCCTCCTGCTGGCGTCCCTGCTCGCCCACGAGCTCGCGCACGCGGTCGTGGCGCGCCGCAACGGCGTCGAGGTCGAGGGCATCACCCTGTGGCTGCTGGGCGGCGTGGCCCAGCTCCGCGGCGAACCGCGGACCTCCGGCGCCGACCTGCGCATCGCCATCGTCGGCCCCGTCACCAGCCTGGTCGTGGGCGCGGTCTTCGCGGTCCTGGCCACGCTGGCGGCGGCCGTCGACGGCCCGGGCCTCGTCGTCGGGACGCTCGCCTACCTCGCCGGCCTCAACGTGATCCTCGCGGTCTTCAACATGATCCCGGCGGCGCCGCTGGACGGCGGCCGGGTCCTGCGGGCGTTCCTGTGGTGGCGGCGCGGCGACCGCACCGGCGCCGCCGTCACCGCCGCCCGCGCCGGACGCGTCTTCGGCCTGACCCTGATCGCCCTCGGCTTCGTCCAGTTCGTGATCGGCGCCGGTTTCGGCGGACTGTGGCTCGCCCTGATCGGCTTCTTCCTGGTCACCGCCGCCAGCGCCGAGGAGCAGCAGACGCGCGTCCAGGCCGCCCTCCACGACGTCCGCACCGCCGACGTGATGACGCGCGACCCCCTGGTGATGGACGCAGAAACCACGGTGCAGGAGCTCATCAACAACGTCGTCCTGACGCACCGCTACTCCACCTACCCCCTGGTCGAGAACGGCCGTCTCGCCGGTCTGGTCACGCTGAACCGCGTCCGCGCCACCCCACCCGACCAGCGCCACGCCCTCCGCCTGGCCGACATAGCCTGCCCCCCGGACGAGGTCCCCACGGCAGCCCCGGACGAGCTGCTGACGGACCTCCTCCCACGCATGGAAGGGTGCACCGACGGCCGCGCCGTGATCCTGGACGAGGCGGGCCACGTGCTCGGCTTGATCACCGCAAGCGACATAGCCCGCGCACTGCAGACCGCCGAACTCCGCGCCGCCCCCCGACCCGACCAAGGCACCTGGCCGTCCTGACGTAAAACCCTTCATGCCCCCTGGTCACAGCGTCCGGAAGCGGGGAAAGTGGAACCATGCCTGCGACCCACGGGCACCCCGAAGAGGCGCCCCGACTTCCCCACACACCCACGCACCCGCCGGCTATAGCGGGGCGACGCGGCGACGCCCCCAATAGGCGGACAAAGCCCACGCAGGCACACCAGGCGACAGTGACCCCGATCACCGCACAGACACCCCCCACCGGGGGGCAAGGGGGCGAAGCCCCCAATATGCGGGCGACGCCCGCGCAAGAGCATCAGGTGACGACGACCCGTACGCCCACAAGGACATCAACCACCAGGGGGCGTGGGGGCGGAGCCCCCGCATCGGGGGTTCCAGGGGGTCGCCCCCTGGGCGGACACAAAGAAGGAGTACCGGCCCGCGCTCTCCGCGGGCACAGTACTCCCAACTCGTTCGTGGGCGGAGAGGGATTTGAACCCTCACATCCTTTCGGACACACGGACCTGAACCGTGCGCGTCTGCCGTTCCGCCACCCGCCCCGGGTGTGCACCCGTTTCCGGGTGCCTGAAAAGGCTAGCACGGTCAGAGTGGTGGTTAGGTATCCGGATACGCCGAGCGAACCTTTGCACCGATACGATCGTCTACCAGTGGGGAAGGGAGGTGCCCGTGGGCGTCATTCAGCGCTTCGAGCGACGGCTTGAGGGCATGGTCGAAGGGGCCTTCGCACGTGCCTTCAAGTCCGAGCTGCAGCCGGTCGAGGTGGCCAGTGCTGTGCAGCGCGAGATGGACGATCGGGCGGCGATCGTGGCACAGGGCCGCACGCTGGTTCCGAACGACTTCGTCGTGGAGATATCTCAGCAGGACGGGCAGCGGCTGCAGGTGTACGCCGACAGCCTGAGCCAGGAGCTGGCGAATCTCGCGCGCGAGTACGCGAAGGAACAGGGGTACTCCTTCGTGGGGCCGGTGCGGGTGCGGTTCGAGAACGCGGGCGATCTCGCGACGGGCATGTTCCGGATCAGGTCGGGGGTGATCAGGGGCTCGACCGTGGAGGGCGGGGAGATCCGCCAGCCGGTGAGCGATGTGCCGCAGGGCGGGCGCGGGGGCGTCTTCGGCGGGCATCCGCGGCTTCTGGTGACCACGGCGGTGGAGGGCTCGGACACGACGCAACGCACCTATGAGATCAACACACCTGTGACGCTGCTGGGTCGCGGCACCGACTGCGACCTGCGCCTCGTCGATCCCGGGGTATCCCGGCATCATGCCGAGATACGCGTAGAAGGTCCCGAAATCGCTCTCGTGGATCTAGGGTCGACCAACGGCTCGTTCGTGAACGGGCAGCCGATCCGGCGGGTGACGCTGGTAGACGGCTCCCGGGTCACGATGGGCCGGACCACCCTTGTGTTCCGCCGCGATAGGGAGTAACCCCGACTCCGATGTCCCCATTCACCCTCACGCTGATCAAGCTGGCGTTCCTCGCGGTGCTGTGGCTGTTCGTCATCGCGGCCGTCGGCGTGATCAGGGCCGACCTGTTCGGCTCGAAGGCCGCGTCGAAGGCGGCCGGTCGCGCGTCCCAGCCCCGGCCCCCCAAGGCGGCCAGGCAGCCCAAGCCGCCGCGACCGCAGCGCAGCGCCCAGCAGGGCGCCCCAACGAAATTGGTGGTCGTCCAGGGCGAGCGGGCCGGCACCGTCATAGACCTCACCGGGGTGCCCATCACCATTGGTCGGGCGAATGACGCCACGCTCGTTGTCACCGACGACTACGCTTCGAGCCGGCATGCCCGACTTTATGCGCAGGACGGTCAGTGGATCGTGGAAGATCTCGGCTCGACCAATGGGACATATCTCGGACGCACGAAGGTGAGCCGGCCGATGCCGATCCCACCGGGCGTCCCGGTCCGTATCGGCAAGACCGTGATCGAGCTGCGCAAATGACCCTGGGAATCCGCTACGCGGCGCGCTCCGACGTCGGCATGCTGCGCGAGGGCAACGAGGACTCGGCGTACGCGGGCGCGCACCTGCTCGCGGTGGCCGACGGGATGGGCGGGCACGTCGGCGGCGAGATCGCGAGCGCCGCGGCGATCGAGGCGCTGCGGGCGCTCGACAAGGACCTCCCCGCGACGGAGCTGCTGGCGGCGCTGGAGCACACGGTCAAGGCCGCCAACGACAACCTGCACCGCATCGTGGAGTCCGACCCGGCCCTGCAGGGCATGGGGACGACGCTGACGGCGATGCTGTGGGCGGGCAACCAGGTCGCGCTGGTCCATATCGGGGACTCCCGCGCGTACCTGCTGCGGGACGGCAGCCTCTTCCAGATCACGCACGACCACACGCTGGTGCAGTCGCTCGTCGACGAGGGGCGGATCAGCCCGGACGAGGCGGCGTCGCATCCGCAGCGTTCGCTGCTGCTGCGGGCGCTGGACGGCCGCGGCGAGGTCGACCCCGATCTGTCGCTGCGGGAGGCGCAGGTCGGCGACCGCTACCTGCTGTGCTCGGACGGCCTGTCGGGCGTCGTCACGGCGGAGACGATCTTCCAGGTGCTCACCGACGTGGCCGAGCCGGACCAGGCCGTCCGGCAGCTGATCGACCTGGCGAACCGCGGCGGCGGCCCCGACAACATCACCTGCGTGGTGGCGGACGTCATCGACCTCGACCGGCAGCCGCCGACGGGCGGGCCGGGCCAGGCGGTGGGCGCGGCGGCGAACGCGACGCCGCCGGAGCCGCCGGGCGGGGGGCCCGGCGCGAACACCACGGTGTCGGACACGCCGGCCGGGCGGGCGGCGCAGCTGCGCGAGACGCGGCCGCAGCCGCCGGTCGCCGTGGACGAGATGCCGCCGCCCCCGGCCCCGGCGCCGATGGGCCCGCCGCCGGGCACGGCGCAGCAGGCCGGGATGGAGCGGCCGAGGCGCGGCGCGCGGCGCTGGACGTGGCTGGTCGTCGTCGCCGGCGTGGTCGTGGTGGGCGTCGTCGCGGGCGGGTTCGTGCTGGTGCAGAACGTCCGGAGCGGCTACTACATCGGTGAGCGGGACGGAAGGGTCGTCCTGTTCCGCGGGACGACGCAGGAGGTGCCCGGCCTCAGCCTGTCCCGCGTGGACAAGAAGCAGCCCAGCCCGTCGATCATGGTAGCGGACCTCCCCCAGGACCTTCAGCGGCAGGTCCGGGAGACCTACACGGTGGACAGCCCCGGCGCCGCGTGGAAGTCCCTGGAGAGCGCAGTCTGCAAGTACTCCCTCGTCGACAGCGGCGGCAAGGTCGCCATCGTCAAGGGCAAGGATCAGAACAACTGCCCAGACGCGACCGTCAAAACGAGTGAGGTCCCGGTGGGCGAGCTTCCGGGATCGGACGCGACGGCGATCGGCAAGGGCGACATGGCGTTCATCGGGCAGGCGGCGGCGGAGCAGAAGCTGCAGGAGCTCACCACCCGCCGCGACCAGTGCAAGGCACCCGACTCGCGTATCCCGGACTGCCCCTCCAACGGAGGGAAATCCTAGATGCACCAGCTCGGGGAGCAGATCAGGTCGCGCCTGCCGTACCAGCGGCGGAACGCGGCCTCGCTGGCTTTGCTGATCTTCGCGATGGTGCTGACGCTGTCGGCGTTCGCGGAGGTCGGCCTCGCCCGGGACGGCAGCATCCCCGGCGGACTGTTCGTGTACGGCGGCGGCCTGGTGGTGCTGGCGTTCATCGCCTACCTCGCCCAGACGAGGTTCACGCCCTACGCCGATCCGCTGCTGCTGCCGCTGGCGGTGGCGCTGAACGGCATCGGGCTGGCGATGATCTACCGGCTCGACCTGGACACCAGCGCCGACCGCAAGGCCGCCGCCGCGGCGGGCAAGAAGCTGCTGCCGGACGCCGCCGACGCGCCGAGCCAGCTGATGTGGACGTTCGTCGGCATCGGGCTGTTCGTCGCCGCGGTGCTGATCATGCGGGACACCGACAAGACCGACGCCCCGATGTCGTTCACGCCGAAGACCGCGCAGCGCTACACGTACTTGATCGGCCTCACCGCGGTCATCCTGCTGCTGCTCCCGATCGTCCCCGGCATCGGGCAGCAGATCAACGGCGCCCGCGTGTGGATCAGCGTCGGGCCGTTCTCGGTGCAGCCGGGGGAGTTCGCGAAGATCCTGCTGGTCGTGTTCTTCGCCGGCTACCTGGTGAACAAGCGGCAGGCGATGTCGCTGATCGGCAAGAAGGTCGGCCCGTTCAGCCTGCCGCGGGGCCGTGACCTCGGCCCGATCATGGTGATCTGGTTCTTCTGCCTGGGCGTGCTGTTCCTGCAGAAGGACCTCGGTACCGCGCTGCTGTTCTTCGGCCTGTTCGTCTCGATGCTCTACATCGCGACCCAGCGCGTCTCCTGGGTGGTGATCGGTGTCGGGCTGCTGGCGTTCGGCGTGTTCATCTCGACGCTGCTGCCGTTCATGGGCCACGTGAACCAGCGCATCGACATCTGGCTGAACCCGAAGCCGTACTTCGACGGCGGCTGCCTGCTGGACAGCGGCAAGGTCGTGCCGGTCAACCCGAACACCGAGATCTACGAGAAGTACGACACCGAGGGCTCGGTCTCGCCCGGCTTCACCGCCTGCGCCGAGCTCGGCGGCGACTACGCCGACAGCGCGCAGCTGATGAAGGGCCTGTTCTCGCTCGCCGAGGGCGGCGTGCTCGGGACGGGCTTCGGGCAGGGCGAGCCGTGGCGGACGCCGCTGTCGTTCAGCGACTTCATCTTCGACTCGATCGGCGAGGAACTCGGGCTGACCGGGCTGATGGCGCTGCTGCTGATCTACTCGTTGATCGTGCAACGCGGGATGAAGACGGCCGTGGCGGCACGCGACCCGTTCCTGAAGCTGTTCGCGGGCGGTGTGTCGTTCGTCCTGGCCCTCCAGGTCTTCGTGATCGTCGGGGGCGTCACCCGGCTCATCCCGCTCACCGGCCTGACGACGCCGTTCCTGTCCCAGGGCGGCTCGTCGCTGATGGCCAACTGGATCCTGATCGCGATCCTGGTGCGGATGAGCCATGACGCGCGCAAACCCGCCCCGCAGGCGATCCAGGACGAGGGCATGACGCAGATCGTGAGCACGAGGTGACGTCGGTCCGATGAGCGAGCACGTGACGGGGGATGTCCGCGCGGTTCGGGGCCGGATCGCGGCTGAGCGGGGGGAGGCCATATGAACATGGACAAGCCGGTCCGGCGGGTGGCGATCTTCGCGTTGCTGCTGTTCTTCGGGCTGATGGTGCAGATCAACTACGTCCAGGGTAGCCAGGCGGAGGACCTGCGCACCGACGCCAACAACAGCCGGCAGTTCACCGACGTGTTCAACTCGCCGCGCGGGCAGATCTCCGCGGGCGGCGAGGTCCTGGTGACGTCGAACCCGACCGGCAAGGACAACCCGAAGTACGGCCGGACGTACAAGGACGGCCCGATCTTCGCGCCGGTGACGGGGTACTTCAACGGCGGCGCGTCGGGCGTCGAGCGGGCCTACAACTCGCTGCTGAGCGGCAAGGACACGCGCATCACGCAGCAGCGCTGGTTCGACACGTTCATCGGCAAGCCGGCCGACGGCGCGAACATCGAGCTGACGATCGACCCGGAGGCGCAGCGGACCGCGTACCAGCTGCTGCGGGGCAAGACCTCGCCGGGCCGCCGCGGCGGCGCCGTGGTGATGGACGTGCGCACGGGCGCGCTGAAGGTCGCGGCGTCGTGGCCGTCGTTCGACCCGAACGAGGTCGCGCCGCAGCAGGGCGAGAAGGGCGGCAAGCGCCTGGAGCAGCTGAACGACGGCGAAGGCGTGATCAAGCCGCTGGTCGACAACGCGCTGAGCCAGACGTTCCCGCCCGGCTCGTCGTTCAAGACGGTGACGGCGGCGGCCGCGATGCAGGAGCTCGGCATCGACAGCGGGTCCACCATCCAGACCGGGCAGCTGATCCTGCCGGAGTCGGGGCGTCCGCTGCCGAACTCCCACGACAGCGGGAGCTGCGCGGGCACCGCCCCGCTGCGCGGCGCGTTCGCCGAATCGTGCAACACCTCGTTCGGGAAGATGGCGCTCGAGATGGGCATCCAGCAGCTTTCCGACAGCTCCGCGAAGTTCGGGTTCGGCAAGCGCGTCGAACTGGAGCCGGACATGTACGCGGCCGAGAGCTCCGTCCCGGTGTCGTACACCGGCCCGGACGGCAAGACGATCCAGACCGGGCAGGACGGGACGGCCCGCTCCGGCATCGGGCAGGAGAACGTGCGCGCCACCCCCCTGCAGATGGCGATGGTCGCGTCCGCGGTCGCCAACGAAGGCAAGATCATGAGCCCGTTCGTGGTGCAGAAGGTCCGTGCGAAGGACCAGAGTGAGCTCTACAGCGCCTCGCCGGAGCAGTTCGCCCAGCCGATCACCGGCGGCCAGGCGGGGCAACTGGAGGACATGATGCGCGCAGTGATCTCCGAGGGCACCGCGAAGAACCTGTCGGGCATGCGGATCGCCGGCAAGACCGGCACGGCCGAGCAGGGCCCGGGCAACCCGAACGCCCGCTGGTTCATCGGGTTCAGCCCGGTGGAGAACCCGCGCTACGCGTTCGCCGTGATGACCGAGGGCCCGGGCTCCGGTGGCGGCGACGCCGGCCCCCTCGCGGGGGGGATCATGGCTAAGGTCTTGCAGAAGTGAGCGGGGACCTCGTCCTCAACGACCGGTACCGGCTGCTGGAGCGGCTGGCGATCGGCGGGATGGGCGAGGTCTGGCGAGCCTCCGACGAGCTGCTCGGGCAGCAGGTGGCGGTGAAGCTGCTGCGGCTGGAGCTCGGGTCGGACGCGCGGGCACGGGGCCGGTTCGAGTCGGAGGCGCGGTTCGCGGCGGAGCTGCGGCATCCGGGGATCGCCGGGGCGTACGACTTCGGCGAGCACGAGGGCCGGGCGTACCTGGTGATGGAGCTGGTGCCGGGCGAGCCCCTGGACGAGATCCTGGCGCGGGACGGCGGGCTTCCGCTGGAGGCCGTGCTGGACATGATGGTGCAGGCGGGGCAGGCGCTGACCGTCGCGCACGACGCGGGGGTCGTGCACCGCGACATCAAGCCGGCCAACCTGATGGTGTCCCCGGACGGCACCCTCAAGATCACCGACTTCGGGATCGCGCGGCGGCTGGCCGCGGCGTCGCAGACCCAGACCGGGATGGTCATGGGGACGGCGCACTACATCTCGCCGGAGCAGGCGCAGGGGCACAAGCTGTCCCCGGCCGCGGACCTGTACTCGCTGGGCGCGGTGGCCTACGAGTGCCTGACGGGCGCGCCGCCGTTCGACGGGTCGACGCCCGTGGAGGTGGCGCTGAAGCACGTCCGGGACGCGCCCGCCGAACTGCCGCCGCGGGTCCCGGCGGCCGCCCGCGAGCTGATCATGCAGCTGCTCGCGAAGGACCCGGCGGACCGGCCGGCGAACGCGGGCATGGTCGCCGACCGCGCCCTGGCGATCCGCGCGGCCCTCAGCACCGGACGAATTCCGCGGGTGGGCTCCCGGACCGTTCCCCCTGGTCGGCAGCCCAGCCCGAAGATCGTTACTCAATCGACGGCTTTGTCGGGATTTGACGCTGCCTCGGGGGCGGATAACCTCGCCTCGGGGTCAGTGCGCGGGCAACGGCGCGCCGCATTGACATACGCGTCGGTCGCGGCGGTCTTACTGGTCTGCGTCCTCGTGGCCGGGTCCCTGTGGAAGGGGTTCGCGCTCGCGGGTTCCGGCCAGGACGAGCGGGACCCACCCGGGCCCCCCGCCTCGCTGCCGGTCGGGGACGACGCCGAGACCGACCCGGTCGTCCCCCCGAGCACCCCGGCGACCACCCCGCCCACGTACCAGACCCGCAGTACACCGAGACCGAGTGTCACGCCGCGCGCCCCGACGCGTAGGATCCGTCCGTCAACGCCGGACACCCGCGAAGCGTCCCCATCACGTAAGCCATCAAGCCAACCGCCCCGGGCGACTCCCACCGCCCCAGAGCCAACACCCACTCCGACGGGAAGCACCACGACTCCGTCAACTCCGAGCCCGGATCCCTCTCCGGAACTGAGCGGGAAGCTAGGTTCGGAGGACAAGGTGTAGACGTACGAGGGAAAGTGCACATATGAGTCAACCTCGGCTGCTCGGCGGCCGCTACGAGCTCGAGACGGTGATCGGGCGGGGCGGCATGGCCGAGGTCTACCGTGCCCGAGACCTGCGGCTGGATCGCGTGGTCGCGGTCAAGACGCTGCGGTCCGACCTGGCTCGCGACCCCACGTTCCAGGCCCGGTTCCGGCGCGAGGCCCAGTCGGCCGCGTCGCTGAACCATCCCTCGGTCATCGCCGTGTACGACACCGGCGAGGACATGATCGGCGACACCTCCATCCCGTACATCGTCATGGAGTACGTGGACGGGAGCACGCTGCGCGACCTGCTGCGGGAGAACCGCGCGCTGCTCCCCGACAAGGCGCTGGAGATCACCGACGGGATCCTGCGCGCGCTGGACTACAGCCACCGCGGCGGGATCGTGCACCGCGACATCAAGCCGGCCAACGTGATGCTGACCCGGCAGCACGAGGTCAAGGTCATGGACTTCGGCATCGCCCGGGCCATGGCCGACACGGCCGCCACCATGACGCAGACCGCGCAGGTCATCGGTACCGCGCAGTACCTCTCGCCGGAGCAGGCGCGCGGTGAGCGCGTCGACGCCCGCAGCGACATCTACTCGACGGGTTGCGTCCTCTACGAGCTGCTCACCGGCAAGCCGCCGTTCACCGGCGACTCCCCGGTCGCGATCGCCTACCAGCACGTCCGGGAGGAGCCGGTTCCGCCGTCGCAGGTGGACCCGCAGATCCCGCAGTGGGCGGACGCGATCGTGCTGAAGGCGATGGCGAAGGAAGCCGACCACCGCTACCAGAACGCGAACGAGTTCCGGCAGGAGATCCAGCGCGTCCTGCAGGGGCAGCCGGTGGCGTCCACGGCCGCGTCCACGATGCTGATGGGCTCGGCCCAGGGCACGCAGGTCATGGGCGGCTACCCGGGGGGCGCCCCGCCCCGCACCCAGATGCAGCGGCCGGTCGACAACGGCTACGGTCTGCCACCGGCCCGCTACGACGACGATGACTATCCCGAACGCGGCGGCGCCGGCAAGAAGGCCGCGCTGTGGATCGGCCTCGCCGTGCTGTTCATCGGCGGCGCGGCGCTCATCGGCTGGATGATGAGCAGCGGCGGCGACGACACCGAGCAGGTCGCCATCCCGAACAGCATCGTCAACGTCTCGCAGGCCGACGCGACGGCGCAGCTCACCAAGCTCGGTTTCAAGGTGGGCCAACCCAAGACCGAGTACAGCGACGAGATCAAGCGCGGGTTCGTGATGAGCTCCGACCCGCGGCCCGGTACGAACGCGCCCGAGGGCACGACGGTGACGCTGCTGGTCTCCAAGGGCAAGAAGCCGCCCACGGAGATCGAGGTCCCGGACGTGACCGGCAAGCCGTACGACCAGGCGAAGAAGACCCTGGAGGCGCGCGGCTTCGAGGTCGAGAAGCGCGTCGACAACAGCAACGACGTGCCGCGGCTCAACGTCATCAGCACCGACCCGTCCGGCGGCTCGAAGGCCCCGAAGGGCGCCACGGTGACCGTGACGATCTCGAACGGCCCGAGCGAACTCAAGGTGCCGGACCTGTTCAACAACAGCCAGCGGGCCGCCTGCGGCAAGCTGAACACCCTCGGGCTGAAGTGCAAGGTCGAGAAGGCCGTGGCGCCGCCCGACCGCCAGGTCGCCCCCGGCCTGGTCTTCAACCAGCAGCCGGGCCCGGACGCCGTGGTGGCCCCGGGCGACACGGTGACCATCTTCATCGCCCTGCCCCCCGAGACCGAGCAGCCC
>NZ_SMLC01000082.1 GCF_004349245.1 Actinomadura sp. 6K520
CCCCCGGACGGCTCCCCGACCCCCGGCCTCCCAGGCTTCCCAGGCGGCGACGGATAGCTCAGCCCCGCGCGTCTCCCTTCGGCCCTCCCAACGCCGAAGGGAGACGCGCCAGGACCGACAAAGCCAACACCGAGCCCAGCGACACCGGCCACTGGAACCCGTCGCGATCGCGCCCGAAGACAGGCGAGCCGGCCCGATGCAGCACCCGCACCCAGTACTCGCCGAGGAAGGCGCTCCAGCGCCTGACCGCCGAGAGGCACCGCAATGGGGCACGCAGACCCCAGCCATCACACCGACCACGCAACGACCCCAACGTTTGCGATCGCGTCCGAAGGCAGGTTCCGAGCCTGCGAGGTACCTGATCGCGCAGCGAGCCCCTGGGCGAGCCGGAGCGATGCAGCGATCGCACGCAGTGCCCGTTGAAGGGAAGGCGCTCTAGCGCCTGACCGCCGAGGGCACTGCAAACAAGCAGAGAGGGTTTCCGCCACTCGGGGGCAATGGCGGAAACCCTCATCATGTCTTCGTCGCGACGGTGTCGGACGTTACGGATTTCAACTGAATTTTTCGGCGCCCGGTGGCGGCCAGGGCGCACGGGGCGTGTGCCGGGCGCGGTGCGGTCAGGGGGTTGCGGTGGGGGTGGGGGTGTCCACTACGCCGTCGTCGAACTGGACCTTGGGTTCCAGCCAGGGGAAGACCAGGTACCAGAGGATGGCGGCCACGGCGATGACGATGCCCAGTGCCGTGGCGGTCTTGGTCTGCCGGGTGCCCGGCAGGTGGCGCCAGATCCAGGCGTACACGGGGGTCTCCTAGGGGGCTATGTCTGCTTCACGCGGGGCACCGCCGACGCCAGCTCGCCGAAGATGATCATCCGTTTGGCGGCGGAGAACTTCGGGTGGCAGGTGGTGAGGGTGATGAGGCGTTCGGTGGGCTTGCGCCTGGGGTGGCCGGGGACGGGGGCGGTGACCTCCGTCGCGGCCGGTTTCACGATCTTGCGGTCGGTGACCTTGTAGACGTACTGCTTCTCCCGGGTGTCGATCAGGATCTCGTCGCCGCGGTCGAGTTCGCCGAGCCGGTTGAAGGGGGCGGAGTAGGTCGTCCGGTGCCCGGAGACCACGAAGTTGCCGACCTCGCCGGGCAGCGCGGTCCCCGGGTAGTGACCGGGGCCCTTGCGGAGGTCGTCGCGGTCGACGCCCTCGATCACGACGAACTTCCAGTCCGCGCCGAAGCGGGGGATGCGGATCATCGCAAGGCCCTTGCCCAGCTTCACCCGCTCGGTGGTGACCCGGTCGGCCCGCCACGTGCTCAGCATCTCGTCGCCGAGGCGGTCCTGCTGGTCCTGGGTGTACCGGCCGGTGCCCCACAGCCCGTAGGTGACGAAGAGCATGAAGACCAGGCCGGCGGTGATGGTCAGTTCGCCCATGCCACGGATCAGCGTCCGCACCGGGGTGCACCCTCCTTCTCAGTCCGGCACCGAAGCGTGCTTCATCGTCACGTTGCCGGTGTAGGGCGGCAGCGTGGCCTTCCGCACGGTCCGCACCGAGTAGCCGAGCCCGTACGCGCGGACGTACCTGCGGTAGACGGCGATCTCGGGGGACGTGGCGAGCGCCGCGCGGAGCCGGTCCGGGTCGCCGACGGCGGTGATCCGGAACGGCGGGGAGTACACGACGCCCTGGAGGATCAGCGTATTGCCCACGCAGCGGACGGCGCTCGTCGAGATCACCCGCTGGTCCATGATCTGCATCGCCTTCGCGCCGCCGGCCCACAGGGCGTTCACGACGGCCTGGACGTCGCTCTCGTGGACGACGAGGTCGTCCGGCCGGACGTCGCGGGGCAGCGCGCCGGACTTCGGCAGCGGCGCGTCGTCCAGCGAGACGCGGAGGGCGGGGCCGCCGACCGGGGTGAAACCGGCGCGGACGGCGAGCCGGTCGGCTTCGGCGCGGGCTTCTTTCACCCTTGCGTCGTGACGTCCGGCCGCACGCGAGATACGGTCGATGTCATGGCGGAGGCGCCGGTACTCGGCGCGCTCCTGGCGGCTCCGGCGCTGCTCCGCGGCGATGAGCTCGGTGATCTCGGTGCGGCCCTGCTCGCGCAGGCTCGTGCCGCGGGCCGTGCTCGCGCTCGCCGCGAACAGCGTTCCCGCGAGGAGCGTGAGAACCGGGATGATGCTTCCCCACGCTGGACGCCGTACTCTGCTCACCAGCGACTACGCTAACCGACAAAGCACCCATGCGCGGTCCGGCGCTCCGGCCGCCGGACGCCCGAGGAGATCGACCCACCGTGGCCAAGTCCAAGACGCGTAAGAAGGCCGTTTACACGCCCCCGCAGAAGTCCAAGGCCCCCGAGGTCAGCCCGCGCTGGCTGGTGCCGACGATGGTCGCGCTCTGGCTGGTCGGCCTGGCCTGGATCGCCGTCTTCTACGTGACGGCGAGCACCGGCACCGAGGTGCCGTACATGACCGACCTGCACAACTGGAACCTCGGCATCGGCTTCACGGCGATCATCCTCGGCGTGATCCTGTCCACCAAGTGGCGCTGAGGGTTATCCACAGGTGGGGCCGCCAGGTCCCCGGTTGTCCCCAGGTTATCCACAGGCGCGGACGCCCCCTGCGGGGCGCCCGCGCCTTCGCGGCTACCCGGCGGACGGGCTGAGCTCCGCCGTTCGGACGACCACGAGAGCGGTGAGCAACGCGAAGGTGAGCAGCGGCGCCCCGATGTGCAGCAGGCGCCGCTGCGCGGCCGGCGCGTACGCGTAGGCGGCCGCCAGCACGGCGCCGACCACGAGGCCGCCGACGTGGCCCTCCCAGGAGATCCCCGGCACCGAGAACGTGATCACCAGGTTGATGACCAGCAGCACCACGATCGGCCCCACCGGCCCGCCGAACTTCCGGCCGACCACGAAGAACGCGCCGAACAGGCCGAAGATCGCGCCGGACGCGCCGACCGCCGACGCCGACGGGGCGCCCACCATGTACAGCAGCACCGAGCCGCCCAGCCCCGACAGCACGTAGAGGGCGAGGAACCGCCACCGGCCGAGGACCTGCTCCAGCGCGGGGCCGATCGCGTACAGCGCCCACATGTTGAACAGGATGTGGGTGATGCCGAACGTGCCCCCGCGCTGGTGCAGGAACATCGTGGTGAACAGCCGGTACCACTCGCCCTCGGCGACCCCGCCGACGTCGCCGTCGGGCAGCAGCCCGCGGCCGAGCATCATGAACTCCCACACGACGCGCCACGACGCGAGCTCGGCCAGGTAGGCCAGCACGCAGGCGGCGATGAGCGTGTAGGAGACGACGGGCACCGCGGACGTGGAGCCCCGCGCGCCGATCGGCGTCCGCGGCACCGCCTTGCGGATGCTCCGGTTGCCCTCGGCGACGCATTCGACGCACTGATGTCCCACCGCCGCGTCCCGCATGCACTCGGGGCAGATGAAGCGGTCGCACCGCGTGCAGCGCACGTACGTCTCCCGGCCCGGATGCCGGTAGCAGGTCGGCACCGAGGTCTCGGGGGCGGGACTGTGGTCTGTGCTCATCTGGGCTCCGTGGGGACCGGTCTCACACCTTCGAGGGTCTCACCGTATGAAACGTCTAACGGCGCTCGATCGTCACCGACTGGATGACGACGTCCTCCCGCGGGCGGTCGCCCCGGGCGGTCGGGACCTGGGCGATCCGGTCGACGACGTCGGTGCCCTCGATCACCTTGCCGAAGATGGTGTGCCGGCCGGTCAGGTGCTGGGTGTGCCCGACGCTGAGCGTGATGAAGAACTGGGAGCCGTTGGTGCCGGGCCCGGCGTTGGCCATGGCCAGCAGGTAGGGCCGGTCGAACTTCAGGTCGGGGTGGAACTCGTCCTTGAACTCGTAGCCCGGCCCGCCGGTGCCGGTGCCCAGCGGGTCACCTCCCTGGATCATGAACTGGCTGATGACGCGGTGGAAGATCGTGCCGTTGTAGAGCGGCGCGTCGGACTTCTGGCCGGTCCGCGGGTCGTGCCAGGTCCGGTTGCCCTCCGCGAGGTCGACGAAGTTCGCCACCGTCTCGGGAGCATGCTCCGGGTACAGCTGGATCACGATCTTGCCGAGCGACGTGTTGAGCGTCGCGAAGATCTCGTTGGCCACGCTGGCCACCTCTCATTGGGAGTCGGTCTGTACGTCTGTACGTCTGTGCATGGGGTCTCCGGTCGCACCCTGGAGTCACCCTGCGTGTTCGCACGGTTGCTCATCCGGGGTTTACCCCCCTGACTTCGGGAAGGCTGAACGACAGGACCTCGCAAACAGGGAGGTTAGCGTGTCCCTAATGATCAGTATCCGC
This sequence comes from Actinomadura sp. 6K520, assembly GCF_004349245.1. GTDB lineage: Bacteria > Actinomycetota > Actinomycetes > Streptosporangiales > Streptosporangiaceae > Spirillospora. The sequence goes on from NZ_SMLC01000082.1 coordinate 4,302, forward strand.
CGGAAGCCGCAGGAGGAGGTTCTCACGCGGTTCGACCGCGTGCAGGAGACCGCCCGCCAGGCCGCCCGCCAGGGCACCGGCATGTACCGGCAAGGCGCCGGGAAGTTCCGGCAGGGTGCCTCGTCCGCGGCGGAGCGGATCAAACCCGCCGCGGACGAGCGGGTGATGGCCGTCCGCGGCTGGAGCGCACCGAAGCTCCGGCAGGCGGCCCGGTACGTGGAGACCGGGCTCGCACCGCGGGTCAGCACGTTCTTGAGTGATACCGCCCACCGGGTGGAACCGCCCCCAAGGGCCAAGCCCGGCCGCGGCGCCCTCATGGCGGTGATGGGGGCCGTCACCGCCATCGGCGTGGCCGGTGTGGTCGCCACAAGGCGCGGCACCATCCGCGACCTGACCAAGGGTTCCGGTGAGCACGCGGGGGACGCCACGTCGGCGGACTCCATGACGGTCACCGGCGCCGATGTCGACGGTCAGGTGCATTCTCCGCACTAGCGCGGGGAGTACGCGTTTCCGGTAGGAGGGCCCGGCCGTAACGGCCGGGCCCTTCGCCGTGCGCGGCCGGGGATATCCGCCGTGCGCGGCCGGGATTTTCGGGTGCGCGGCAATGGCTAGACTCTCGCGTCCCTTCTGTCACACGGTTGCTACCAACCGGTACGGTGAACGCCATGTCGCCGAAGCGCTCGATCCCGCAGGTGCTGGCGGCCCGGGCCAGGAACCGGGCGCGCCAGGGCGTGCACACGGCCGTGCATCACGCCTGGGCGTGGGTGCAGCGGCACGGCGAGATCACCCCGCACACGCCGGGCCGCCGCAAGTTCGCGTACCTGGGCGAGGGCGCCTGCATCGGCTTCCCCGTCGGGGCCATCTACGGCGAGCCGTGGATCTCGATCGGGGACCACACGCTGGTCGGCACGCACGTGACGATCTCGGCGGGTTTCGTCCCGGGCCTCGACCTGGGCCCCGACGTCGTCGTCCGCATCGGCGCGAGCTGCTCGCTCGGCCGCGGCACCCACATCGTCGGCCACCAGTCCATCGACATCGGGGACGACGTCTTCACCGGCCCCAACGTCTACATCACCGACCAGAACCACACCTACGGCGACCTGCACACGCCCATCGGGCGGCAGTGGCCGGAGAACAACCCCGTCGTGATCGGGGACGGCTGCTGGATCGGGACCGGCGCGATCATCCTCCCCGGCACCCGGCTCGGCCGGAACGTGGCCGTGGCGGGCGGCGCGGTCGTCCGCGGCGAGTTCCCCGACCACGCGGTGATCGGCGGCGTCCCCGCCAAGATCCTCCGCAGCCACGACAAGGAGAACGGCTGGCAGCCCCCGCTGCGCAGCGACCCCCTCATGTCCCTGGACGAGCTGGCCGCGCTCTCCGTGGACGGCCTCGAAGGGCTCCAGGTCCTGCAGGACAAGCTCCGCGAGGAGAACGACGCCCGCGACGAGACCGTCCTGCGCGAAGAGGCCGGCTGACCCCCGCCGCCCGCCAGGACGGGAGCGCGGCGAGTACGTCGCGACTCACCGCGACCGGCGGCACCATCGCCCGACCGAGGACGCCGAAGTGTCCGCCGCACGGGGACACGGAGCCGGACATGGGCGGAGCCCCGCCGGTTCGGGCGGGGCTCCGGGGTGTTGCGGGTCAGTTGTAGCGGGCCGGGCGGGCGGTGCCCCGGCGGCTGCCGTGGGAGCCGCCGCCGGTGCGCGGGCCGCCACCGCGGCGCTCGCCGCCGGAGTAGGACGCGCGGTGCTCGCCGTCGCCACGGGGACGGCCGCCGCCGAAGCCGCGGCCGCCGCGGCGGCCACCGCCCTGGCGGCCCCGGCCGCCGCCGCCCTCGCGGCGCGGCGCACGCTCGGGGATGATCGGGCCCTCGATCGGGATGCCGGACGGCGGGCGGGCGCCGGTCAGCTTGACCAGCTCCGTGTCGCCGGTGGTGACCCGGGTGCGGGGCGCGTTGATGCCGGCGCGGCGCGTCATCGCGGACGTGGCGCGCACCTGGTGCGGCAGCACGAGCGTGACGACCGTGCCGCTCTCGCCGGCGCGGGCGGTGCGGCCCGCGCGGTGCATGTAGTCCTTGCTGTCCGCGGGCGGGTCGACGTGCATGACGAGGGACACGTCGTCCACGTGGATGCCGCGGGCGGCGACGTCGGTGGCGACCAGCACGCTGATCGAGCCCTCGCGGAACTCGGCGAGCGTGCGGGTGCGCAGCCCCTGGCTCTTGCCGCCGTGCAGGCCCGCCGCGCGGACGCCGGCCTGGACGAGCTGCTTGGCGAGCCGGTCGACGCCGTGCTTGGTGCGGGCGAACAGGATCGTCCGGCCCTCGCGGTTGGCGATCTCGGCGGTGACGGCGGCCTTCTCCTTGGGCGCGACCAGCAGCAGGTGGTGCTCCATCGTGTCGACGGACTCGTCGACCGGGCCGATGGCGTGCGTCACCGGGGCGTTGAGGTAGCGCTTGACCAGGACGTCGACGTCCTTGTCGAGGGTGGCGGAGAACAGCAGCCGCTGCCCGTCGCGCTTGGCGGCGTCGAGGATGTCGGTGACGTCGGGCAGGAAGCCCATGTCGGCCATGTGGTCGGCCTCGTCCAGCACGGCGATCTCGATGTCGGACAGGTCGCAGGCGCCCTGCCGCATCAGGTCCTTGAGGCGGCCGGGGGTGGCGACGAGGATCTCGACGCCGCGGCGCAGCGCGTCGATCTGCTTGAACATCGAGGTCTGGCCGATGACGGTCTTGAACCGGAGGCCGAGGCCGCGGCCGAGCGGCTCCAGGTTGGTCTGCACCTGCTGGGCCAGCTCGCGGGTCGGCACGAGGATGAGCGCCAGCGGGCGCTTCGGCGCGGCCTTGCGGCCGGACAGGCGGGCGAGGAGCGGCAGCCCGAACGCGAGGGTCTTGCCGGAGCCCGTCTTGCCGCGCCCGAGGACGTCGCGCCCCGCCATGACGTCGGGGATCGCGGCGGCCTGGATCGGGAACGGGGCGTCGATGCCCTGACGGGTCAGGGCGGTCACCAGCACCGGCGGCATGCCGAGCTCGGTGAAGGAGGGAACCCGCTCCTCGTCCGCGGTGGCGGGCATGGTCGGGTCCTGTGCAGCGGCAGCTGTGGTCACGCATTACCTTCCGAGAGGGGGGCACGTCTCGGGAGGCACCACGCGAGTGAGTGGGCTACAAGGACGAGCCTGGCGCCATGGTGCGCCGAAGATTGATACCTAGAGTCTAACGTCGCCGGACGGACTCCTTATGCCCTGTCCCCGCTGGAACATTCGGCGTCAGCCGTTTCCGGGCGTGTCAGCAGTCACAGGAGACGGCGGTCACCGGGGCGGTGAGCGGGTCGGGGGAGCGCCGGACGACCCCTTCGCCGGTCTCGACCGGGAATCCCTCGCGGGCCCAGTACTCGAAGCCCCCGATCATCTCCTTCACCGGAAAGCCGAGCTTGGCGAACTCCAGAGCGGCCTTCGTCGCACCGTTGCAGCCGGGGCCCCAGCAGTGGACGACGACGGTCGTGCCCCCGGGCACGCGCGTCGCGGCATGGCCGGCGATGTCGGCGGTCGGCAGGTGGACGGCACCCGGGATGTGACCCTGGTCCCAGCTTTCGGTGCCGCGCGTGTCGACGACGACGATGGCGCCGGTGCCCATGTGGGCGGCCACGTCCGACACGTCGGTCTCGAACGACAGGCGGGCGGCGAAATGGCGGACGGCCTCCGCGCTGGACGCGGCGGGGTGGAAGTCGTTCATCGGCGCTCCTCTGCCTCGGGATCTCCTGCGGGCGTCTTAATCCTGCGGTCGCGGCGACCGGCCGGACAGTGGCATGAATGCCGACCCGCGCTAAGATCTCGCCATGCTCGTCACTCCCCCGGTACGCCGGCACACGGTGTCGGTGCTCGCGTTCGACGGGATGGCGCCGTTCGAGCTCGGCCTGGTCGTGGAGGTCTTCGGGCTGCCCCGGCCGGAGGTGGACGTCCCCTGGTACGACCTGCTGGTCTGCTCTCTGGAGCGCGGCCCGATGCGCGCGGTCGGCGGTTTCACGATGACGGCCGAGCACGGCCTCGACGCGTTCGCGTCCGCGGACACGGTGCTGGTCGTCTCCGTCCCCGACGTCCGGGGCGACCCCGCACCCGAGGTCGTCGCGGCGCTGCGGGCGGCGCACTCGCGCGGTGCGCGCGTCGTGTCGATCTGCTCGGGCGCCTTCGCGCTCGCGGCGGCGGGCCTGCTCGACGGACGCGAGGCCACCACGCACTGGCGGTTCGCGGACCTGCTGCAACGCCGCTTCCCGAAGGTCCGGGTGACCCCGGACGTCCTGTACGTGGACGGTGACGACGTCCTCACCGGCGCCGGGAGCGCGGCCGGGCTCGACCTGTGCCTGCACCTCGTCCGCAAGGACCACGGCGCCCGGGTCGCGAACGCGGTGGCGCGGCGGCTGGTCGTCCCGCCGCACCGGGAGGGCGGGCAGGCGCAGTTCGTGGAGGCCGCCGTGACCCCGCCCGCGGAGGACGACGCGATCGCCCGCGCCATGGCGTGGACGCTCGCGCACCTCGCCGAGCCGATCACGGTCGCGCGCATGGCCCGGGAGGCGCGCCTGGCGCCGCGCACGTTCCTCCGGCACTTCCAGCGGCAGACGGGGACGAGCCCGCTGCGCTGGGTGATCACCCAGCGGATCATGGCCGCGCTGCCGCTGCTCGAGGAGGGCGGCACACCGGTCGAGGAGGTCGGCGCGGCGGTCGGCTTCGAGAGCCCGGCGACGTTCCGGCACCATTTCACGCGGGCGATGAAGACCTCACCGTCCGCCTACCGCCGCTCCTTCCTGGCTCCGAGCCACCCGAGCCCTTCCTTCTGAGAAGGGCGCCACCGGACGGGGACGGGGCCCGGCGGTCGGCCTCGCGGGCGATCACGGTGATCACCCCGTCGAAGCCGCGGCGCCGCGGCGGGCCCGGACCGCGGGGCTTGTCCACAAGCAGACGAATACGGTCATTTAACCGGAGGCATCCCCCGTTTTACGTTTTGCGGTGCGTTCGCCGGGTTTCGGACGTGGTTCGTCCCGCCGCCCCCGGCGGGCGCGACCAGACCCCCCGGGGGAATCGGAAACGGCCCGACCCCGAGGTCAGCGCGCCCGCCGGGAATGCGGACCGCGCCGGCACCCGCGCCCGGGATAGGGAGACTCCTAATGCGGCGGCGGCCTGACCGGTACCGGCGCGCACAAGACTTGCCAGATCATCTCCGCAATGAAGTCAAAGTTGATCGTTGATCGGATCACCGGCCTTTGTTAGCGTGCCACCCCGTGGGGGGACTCCTTGTTCACTTTCCGCAAGAGTCCTATTCCACTGCGCAGCGTCCGCCCCATCCGCCAACGAGCCGCAAACCGTTCTTGCGTTCTTTCCCGTGACCATCGGGAAGGCGCACACAACTACACCCGACCCCCATGAAGTAGTCAGGTGAACGGTATAACTAAATGACAATCCAATCTGCCGAAGAAGAAATCGACCGGACTTTGGGGAAGCGGATCATCTCGTTCGCCCGCAGCCCGCTCTTCCAAGGTGACGCCCAGGTACTGCACCCTCCCAACCCCTACCGCCGGATGCTGGTCCCGGACGCGCTCGCCGAGGCCGACTTCGGCCGCCCGCCGGCCGCCGACGAGTGGGCCGCGCACCGCTCCCTCAGCGCGCACCGGCTGCTCGGCACCTTCTACGAGGCCGACACGGTGCTGCTCCCGGAACAGGGGCTCGCCGACCTGCACGCGGACTTCGACCTCTTCTACGGCTCTGAGCTGCGGGAACTCCGGGAATCGTCGGTCTCCGCGCTGGAACGTTTCGCGTTCGCCTGCCTGGACGACGCCGTGGACGTCAGCGGCGCCGCCACCCCCGACGTCCTGGACGCCTACTTCCAGCATGTCGTCGCCGAGGCCGAGAACGGTCCATCGTCCGCGCTGGCCGCCATCGCCGCGGCGCGCGACCCGGAGAGCGCCGCCGACCTGTACCTGGTGCAGCTCGCGCTCGACGGCCTCACCGAGGCGTCCGCGATGTCGCGCAACCTCGCCGGCGCGTACGGACCCGAGCAATCCGCCCTGTTCAAGATCTTCATCGACGAATTCGGATACGGGGTCTACGACGCCAAGCACACCACCATCTTCGCCAAGATGCTGCGCAGCCGCGCGATGGCGACGCACGTGCACGCGTACTGGAACTTCTACCTCGCCGGCCCGCTGGCCACGAACAACTACTATTACTACCTGTCCCGCGATCACGCGAAGTTCTTCCGGTATGCGGGTGCGGTGACCTATGCGGAAGCGGTTTTCGCGCCCGCGTTCGTGGAGATGGTGAAGGTCTTCCGCAAGATCTTCGGGGATTCCGTCGACCTGCATTACTGCGACGAGCACGCGCATATCGACGAGCACCACGGGCGCATCACCAGGGAGGAGGTGCTGCTCGCCCTGGCCGCCCGGCACGGGCCGCGCGTCGTGCCGGAACTGATGCGCGGCGTCGCCGAGGCCCGGCTCATCGGCGGCTGGTTCGAGGACGACACCGCGGCGCAGATCCGCTGGTCGGACGACCTCCCCCGGCACCGGGACCTCGCCGGAACGGTCCGGCTCGGGCCGGCGCCGCGGCGGGTCGCCCTGACCCCGGACGCCCCGTTCGGGACGCGGAGCCACGACGACTCCATGGTCCTGGAGGTCGAGCGCGGCGAGGCGGAGCTCATCACCACCCCGACCGGGCCGCCCGAGCGGCTGGCCCGCGGCGACGTGGTGCTGATCCCGGCCGGCCGGCTCTACGGGGTGCGGTCGACGTCCCCCGAGGGCGGCTACCTGCTCCATACCGTGACCCCGGACGGCTGATCCATCTTCCGGGCGTCGTGACGGCACGGCGTCCTCCGCTTCCGCAAGTCGCCGGTGAGCCGCACACCTCACCGGACACCCGCCCCGTACTCCGGTTTCGCATGCCCGCGCCATGCCGGTGCCGCCCGCCGTCATCCGGCCGTGCCCGAACGACAAGAGGAGCCGATGGCCCGCGTCATCGTCATGGATCTGAGCCGCCACAACACCGTGCTGGTCGGCCACGACCGCTACTTCGTCCTGCACACGGACGGGCGGTCGCTGCTCGTCCTCGACCGCTGCCCGCACCGCGGCGGGCCGCTGAGCCTGGCCCGCCGCACCCCGGACGGGCGGCGCCTGAGCTGCCCCTGGCACGGCACCAAGGTCGGTGTCGCGGCCGTGAAGCGCACCAGCCTGCCGATGGTGCGCAGCGGCGACGAGGCCGTCGTCGTCCTCCCGGACGGCGACGACGAAGGCGGCGAACCGATTTCGGTCATCCACAAGGAGGTCCTCGCCAACCTGCCGCCGGACGCGCCCTGCGCGGCCGACTCCGCGGGCCGCGAGGCGACCGGCGCCGGGGAGGTCGGCGCCGGGGAGGTCGCGCGCCGATGACACCGGGCAGCGCCGCAGACAGCTCATCACCTGGTTCGAACCGAGGAGGCACGGTTGTGGAACCGACAGAAGCAGACCTGATGGATCCCGTTCCGGAGATCCATGCCGACGACCTGGAACTCGCGCAGTTCCTGCGCTGGGGCCGCGACCTGCACCACCAGGGCCGCTACGAGGACGCCGCCAAGGCGTACGAGCTCATCCTCGGCCTGGATCGCGACAACGAGGAGGCGCGGATCGGCCGGAACCGCGCCGTCCGCCGCGTCGTCCCCCGCTGGCACTGGGAGATGCTGCACGACGAGGAGCGCGCGGAGCTCTACGACCGGGCGATCCGGCAGGCGGTGGCGGCGAACCCGGACGCGCTGGTGCTGGACATCGGCGCCGGCTCGGGGCTGCTGGCGATGATGGCCGCCCGGGCGGGGGCGCGCCAGGTCGTGGCGTGCGAGGGGCAGCAGGCCGTGGCCGAGACGGCCGCCCGGGTCGTCCGGGTGGCCGGGTACGACGACGCGGTCAGCGTCGTGCCGAAGATGTCCACCCGGATGACGGTGCCGGAGGACCTGCCCCGGCGCGCCGACCTGCTGGTCACCGAGATCGTCGACTGCGGGCTGCTGGGCGAGGGCATCCTCGGCACGATCGCGCACGCCCGCGAGCACCTGCTCACCCCGGACGCGACGATCATGCCCTCGCGGGGCCGGATCATCGCGCAGCTGGTGGAGAGCGAGCCGCTGCACCGCAAGAACCACGTGGGCAAGCTCTACGGGTTCGACCTGGCGCCGTTCAACCGGCTGTCGACGCTGGAGTACTTCGACTCCCGCCTCCACCGGCACGACCACCGGACGCTGTCGGACCCGCTGACCGTGTTCGACTTCGACTTCCGCACCGCGGACGCGACGCCCCGCCGCACCGAGCTCCGGGTCCGTCCCACCGCCGCGGGGCGGCTGCACGCGATCGCGTTCTGGTTCGAGATGGAGTTGCTTCCCGGGATCACGCTCGGCAACGCGCCCGGCCACGACTCGCACTGGAAGCAGGCGATCCAGTGCCTGCCCGTCCCCGTGCTGGTGCAGCCCGGCGAGCCGGTCGTCCTGGACGCGGCGCACGACGGGGAGTGCGTCCGCTTCACCGTCCGCACCGAAGGCGCCCCCGGCGCTGAACACAATGTCCCGGAAGGCGATGTCACGGAGGCGGCGCGATGACGATCACCACGACGGGACGGTCCACCGCCTTCGCGGAGTACTGCGCGCAGCGGATCTTCCAGCCGGGACCGGAGGTGTTCATCGAGGGCAACCCGTTCCGGCGGCCGATCGGCCCGCCCGGCACCGGCGACCGGGACTTCTCCGTCCCGGCCACCGAGGCGGAGTTCCTGGGCTCCGGGCAGCTCGTCGCGGGGCGCGCGCTGTGCAACGCCTACGAGAGCGACATGATCCTGCTGCCCGCCGAGGGCCTCGCGCCGGTCAAGGACGACTTCGACCTGTTCTACGGCGACGAGGTGCGGCGGCTGCGCGACCGGATCCGGCCGGACCTGGAGCGCTACGCCTTCTCGTTCCTGGACGACGCCGTCCCCGTCCCGCCGGTGCGGACCCTGGAGGAGCTGCAGCGGTACTTCCTCGCCGAGGTCGGCGAGGCGGGGGCGCCCGCCGACGCGTCCGGGAACAACCCGGCGGTGGACGCGGCGGCGCCGGTGACCGGCACGATGCGGGCCATCACCGAGTGCCGGCACCCGGAGGAGGCAGCGGCGCTGCACCTGATCCAGCTCGCGCTGGACGCGCTGACGGAGGCGTCGGCGATGGCGCGCAACCTGGGCGGGTCCTACGGTGTCGAGCAGTCCGAGCTCTTCAAGATCTTCAATGACGAGTTCGGCTACGGGGTGTACGGCGCCAAGCACAGCACGATCTTCAAGGAGATGCTGGCGAGCGTCGGGCTGCGCACCGACCTGCACGCGTACTGGAACTTCTACCTGACCAGCTCGCTGGTCGGGGTGAACTACTTCAACTGGCTCACCGAGGACCACCGCGGGATGTTCCGCTACATGGCCGCGGTGACCTACCTGGAGTGGCTGTTCGCCCAGGGGTTCGCCGACACCGGGGCGATGCTCCGCGCCGTCTACGGCGACCGGGTGGACGCGAAGTACTGCGACGAGCACGCGCACATCGACGTCCACCACGGGCGGATGACGTACGAGAACCTTCTGCTCGGGCTGGCCCGCACCCACGGTGAGCTGGTCATCCCCGAGCTGGTGCGCGGCATCGAGGACACCAAGCTCCTGCTGCGCCTCGGCGACGCCGACTTCCGCGCCCAGATCGCCTGGGCCGACACCCTCGACGAGCACACCCGGGCGGGCGCCTCGCTGGCGTCCGCCGCGCTGGACGACGCCGTGGCGAGCACCCTCCGCCCCGGCGACCCGTTCTGCACCGGCGTGCACGACACCGACCGGCTCATCGAGGTCACCGCCGGCGAGGTGGACGTGTACGCGTGGGCCACCGAGAACCCGCACCGCCTCGGGAAGGGCGACGTGCTGCTGGTGCCGCGGGGCCGGCTGCACGGGCTGAAGGCCGCCTCGCCCGAGGCGCGCGTTACCGCACGAACCGCCGAAAGGACGTCTCACGATGGCTGAGAACCCCGTGGCCAAGAACACCGTGCCGGTCGTCGGCTCGTACAACGAGTGGGACCCGCTGGAAGAGGTGATCGTCGGCGTCATCGACGGCGCCGCGGTCCCGCCGTGGCATCCGGCGGTCGAGGCGACGGTGCCGCCGGAGGCGTGGGACTTCTACCGGCGCAACGGCGGCGGCGGATTTCCGCGGGAACAGGTCGAGGCGGCCCGCGAGGAACTGGAAGGATTCGTGTCGATCCTGGAGGGCGAGGGGGTGACGGTGCGGCGGCCCGACCCGGTCGACCAGTCGCGGTCGTTCGGCACCGCCGACTGGTCGTCCACCGGCGGTTCGTCGCACACCTTCCCCCGCGACATCGCGCTGGTCGCCGGCGACCAGATCGTCGAGGCGACGATGGGGTGGCGGTCGTACTACTTCGCGACCCACCCGTTCCGGACGATCTTCAAGGACTACTTCCGGCGCGGTGCCCGCTGGGTGGCCGCGCCGAAGCCGCAGCTCACCGACGCGTCCTACAACCCCGGCTACGCGGCGGCCAAGCCCGAGACGCCGTCGATCGACGACCCGTTCCCGGACGCGACGTCCGTCATCACCGAGTTCGAGCCGATCGTGGACGCGGGCGACTTCATGCGGTTCGGCCGCGACATCCTCGTCCAGCGCAGCCACGTCACCAACCGGTTCGGCATCGAGTGGGTGCGGCGGCTGCTCGGCGACGAGTTCCGGGTGCACGAGGTCGCGTTCCTGGACGACCACCCGATGCACCTCAACGCCACGTTCGTCCCGCTGCGTCCCGGCCGGGTGCTGATCAACCCCGAGCGCGTGCCCGAGATGCCGGAGATGTTCGCCGACTGGGACACGGTGGTCTGCCCCGAGCCCGCCATCCCCGCCGACCAGACGATGTACTTCTGCAGCCGCTGGATCGCGATGAACACCCTGATGCTCGACCAGGAGCGCATCTTCGTGGAGGCGCAGGAGACCGAGCTGCTGCGCCTGCTGGAGAAGGAGGGCTTCACCCCCATCCCCGTCCCGTTCCGCACGGTCAACACGTTCGGCGGCGGCTTCCACTGCGCCACCCTCGACGTCCGCCGGCGCGGCGCGCTCGAGGACTACTTCACGTCCTGACCAGCCATACGGGTGCCCGCCGACGCGACGGCGGGCACCCATCGAGGGAGAACCAACGATGGCGACACACGACCGCCCCCATCTGCTCGTGATCGCGACGGGCTGGCGGGTCTACCGCGAATACCTGCTGCGGTCGATCAGCGAGCGGTTCCGGGTCCACCTCTTCCACGTCGCCGAGCCGACCTGGGAGAAGGAGTACATCACCGGGTGGACCGTGGTGCCGAGCACCATCGACGGGCCGGCGATGGCCGAAGAGGCCCTGCGGCTGGCCGGGCGCGAGCCGGTCGACGGCGTGCTGTGCTGGGACGAGGCGCGGATCCTGCCGACCGCCCACGTCACCGAGGCGCTCGGCCTGCCCGGCGGCGGGCCCGAGACGATCCTGCGGGTGCGGGACAAGGGGCGGACCCGCGCGGCCCTCGACGCCGCCGGCGTGCCGCAGCCGCGCTCGGCCCCGGTGACGACGCTGGACGAGGCGCTCCGCGCGGCCGAGGACATCGGCTACCCGGTCGTCCTGAAACCGCGCGGTCTCGCCGCCAGCCTCGGCGTCGTGCGGGTCAAGGACGCGGGCGAGCTCCGCGACCGCTTCACGTTCTCGCTCTCGGCCAAGGCACCGGACCCGGTCGGGCTGGACATGCCGACGCCGCTGCTGGTCGAGGAATGCGTGACCGGCGAGGAGATCAGCGTCGACGCCGTCGTGCGGCACGGCGAGGTCACCGCGCTGTACGTCGGCCGGAAGGTCGTCGGCTACCCGCCGTACATGGAGGAGGTCGGGCACGTCGTCGCGGGCGACGACCCCCTGCTGTCCGACGGCGTCCTGCTGGACGCGCTGCAGAGCGCGCACACCGCCCTGGGCTTCCGCGACGGCTGGACGCACACGGAGTTCATCCTCACCGCCGACGGCCCGAAGCTGATCGAGGTGAACGGGCGGCTCGGCGGCGACATGATCCCCTACCTCGGCAGGCTGGCGACGGGGATCGACCCCGGCCACGCCGCGGCGGCGGTGGCGTGCGGGCTGGCCCCGGACGTCGCGCCGGCGCACGCCAGGGCCGCGGGCATCCGCTTCTTCTACCCCGCGCACGACGACACCACGATCGCGTCGGTCGGCTTCGACCCGGCCCGGCTCCCGGCGGAGGTCGACCAGGTGTCGCCGATGGTCCTCCCCGGCACGGTCGTGTCACCGCCGCCGAAGGGGATCGTGCTCGGCCGCATCGCCTTCGCGACCGCGGTGGCCGATACCGTGCCGGAATGCCATGAGGCGCTCCAGGCCGCCGGGTCCGCCCTCGTGGTCGAGACCGGCGCTCCGGAGACCGGGGCGTCTGAAACCGGGGAACCGGCGTGAGCGCGGCCGGAGAGCACCCCACCGTCCTCGGCACCGTACGGGAGATGCCGAGGACGGTTCGCGTCCTCGTCGTCGGCAACTTCATCACCAGCCTCGCGGCCTTCCTCAACGCGTTCCTGGTGCTGTTCCTGACCCACCGGGGCTTCTCCGCCTTCGACGCCGGGATCGCCTTCACCGCGCTGATGGTCGGCCGGATCTCCGGGACGGCCGTCGGCGGCGCGGTCGCCGACCGGATCGGCTACCGCCTGGTCATCGTGTGGTCGATGTTCGGCTCGGCGGTGCTGACGGCGCTGCTCGTGCACGTCCCGAACCTGTGGACGGCGGTGCTCGTCGCCGGGCTCGCCGGCCTGTTCAACCAGGCGTACCGGCCCGCGGCACAAGCCTGGGTGGTCGAGCTCACCCAGATGAACCGCCAGGTCATGGTCTTCTCGTTCCTGCGGCTGACCTTCAACCTCGGGTCCACGCTGGGGCCGCTCGGCGCGGCGCTGCTGCTCGTGTACGCGTCGTTCGACGTGCTGTTCTACGCGGACGCGGCCGGTTCGCTGGTGTTCGGCCTGTTCGCGCTGGTGGCGCTGAAGTCCGGCTCGCCGGGCGAGTCCCCGGCCGAGACCGCCCGGACGGCCGACGGAGGCGCGGAGGCGGTCCCCGGGGGCGGGTACCGCAGGGTGCTCACCGACGGCCGCTTCGTGCTCTTCATCGTCGGGCTCTTCCTGACCGCGATCACCTACATCCAGGTCTCGGCGACCCTGCCGCTGTTCGTGCAGAGCATCGGGCACACCGAGCGCCTGTACGCCGTGCTCCTCGCGATCAACGGCTTCGTGGTGATCGTCTTCGAGGTGCTGCTGTCGAAGTGGACGCAGAAGCTGCCGATCGGGCTGCCGATGGCGGTCGGCATGGCGCTGCTCGGCGCCGGCTACCTGATGTACCTCGGGCCCACCTCGGTCGGCCTGCTCGCCCTCGCGACGGTGGTGTGGACGTTCGGCGAGGTGGTCGCGGCGCCGTCGATGATGGCCTACCCCGGCATCATCGCGCCGCCGGGGCTGCGCGCCCGGTACATCGCGGCGGCGACCGTCCCGCAGCAGGCCGGCTACGCCGTCGGCCCGATGATCGGCGTCGCCGCCTGGCACTCCTGGGGCTCCGGCGTGTGGGTGCTGACCGGGTCGTTCGGGATCGTCGCGGCCGTGCTCGTCGCGGCCGGCGCGGGCCTGTCGCGGGTCCGGCCGGCGGACGATCCCGGCGGGCCCGACGAGCCCGAGGACCTGACGCCCGCGACGACGTCCAAGGGAGGCGACTGACGCACGCGCCCGCTCGCGCCCCGGTCCGGGCCGCGAGCGGGCCACCCGCGGGTGACCGCGCAACCAACGATGCAAGACCGGAGCAAGGGTGAACATCATGGATAGACCAGTCGTGGCGATCGTGCGGCCCTTCACCTCGGCGGCGATGGTCGCCCCCGCCCTGCGGGAGGCGGGGTTCAGCCCGGTGGCCGTCATGGACTACACGGGTCCGTCGCTGGCCCCGCTGCACTCCTCGCACGACCCCGGGGCCTATGACGCGGTCATCAACCACCACGGCGACATGGCCGGCACCATCGAGCGGCTCGGCGGGCTGAAGCCGATCGCCGTCATCCCCGGCGTCGAGGCGGCGCTGCGGCTCGCCCAGGAATGCTCGGACGCGCTCGCGCCCGAGTTCTCCAACGTCGCCGAGCTGGTGGACGCCCGGCGCCACAAGTACCTCATGCACCAGGCGCTCACCGAGGCCGGGCTGCCCGTCCCGCGGCAGATCTCCACCAACGACCCCGAGGAGGTCGCCGCCTGGATCGAGCGCGAGGGGCTCGCCGGCAAGGACCTCGTCGTCAAGCCGCCGACCAGCGCCGGGACCGTCGGGGTGAGCCGCGCGCCCGGCGGCCGGGGCTGGCGCGAGCTGTTCACCGCGATGCTCGGCACCCGCGACAAGCTGGACGTGCTGGCCGAGGAGGTGCTCGTCCAGGAGATGATGACCGGCACCGAGTACGCCATCGACACGGTCAGCCACAACGGGCGGCACTCGATCACCGACATGATCAAGTACAAGCGGGTGCCGTACGGCGAGGGCATCGCGGTGTACGACTGCGTGGAGTGGCTGCCCTACGACACCGACGCCTACGGCGAGCTGATCGACTACGGGCTGGCCGCGCTGGACGCGGTGGGCCTGCGCAACTGGGCGGCGCACACCGAGATCATGATGACCCCGGACGGGCCGCGGCTGCTGGAGGTCAACGCGCGGCTGGCCGGCGCGGGCAACCCGGCGGTGACCGAGGTCGCCACGGGGGAGAGCCAGGTCACCCGGATCGTGGACGTGTGCCGCGGGCTCGGCCCGCAGCTGCCGCCCGGCTACACGCTGCGGCGCAACGTCATGGCGGTGTTCCTGATGTCGCACTCGACCGGGATCGTGCGCAACGCGGAGATCTACGACCAGGCGCGCGACCTGCCGAGCTACCACTCCCCGGTGCACGTGGTGAGCACGGGCGACCACGTGGACGCCAGCACCGACCTGTTCGCCAGCATGACGATGGGCTACATCATCCTCGCCCACGAGGACGCGGCGCAGATCCACGCCGACCGGGAGGCCATCCGCAAGATGGAGAAGGACCTGGTGGTCGACGCCGACTCTTAACCCGCGGGGGTTCCGCACCGCCGGGCCGGCGGTGCGGGGCGCTGTGACGCATCGAACGGCCTCCGCTACTACTACGGCTTGTAGTATGTCTGACAGCACGTAGTACTACAGCTTGTAGTAGTAGCCGGAGGCCGCGAGCATGGACCCAGTCGACATCGCACGGTGGCAGTTCGGAATCACCACCGTGTACCACTTCCTGTTCGTCCCGCTGACGATCGGGCTGTCCGCGCTCGTCGCCGGCCTGGAGACGGCGTGGATCCGGACGGGCAAGACGGCCTACCTGCGCGCCACGAAGTTCTGGGGCAAGCTCTTCCTGATCAACTTCGCGATGGGGATCGTCACCGGGATCGTGCAGGAGTTCCAGTTCGGCATGAACTGGAGTGACTACTCCCGGTTCGTCGGCGACGTCTTCGGCGCCCCGCTCGCCATCGAGGGGCTGCTGGCGTTCTTCGTCGAGTCGACCTTCCTCGGGCTGTGGATCTTCGGCTGGGACCGGCTGCCCAAGCTCCTGCACGCGGCGTGCATGTGGCTGGTGGCCATCGGCACCGTGCTCTCGGCGTTCTTCATCCTCGCCGCGAACTCCTGGATGCAGCACCCGGTCGGCTACAGCATCGACCAGGAGACCGGACGCGCCGTCCTCACCGACTTCTGGGCCGTGCTGACCAACTCGACGCACCTCGCCGCCTTCCCGCACACGATCACCGCCGCGTTCGTCACCGCCGGCATGTTCATGGTCGGCGTCAGCGCGTGGCACCTCGCCCGCCGCAAGAACATCGAGGTCTTCCGCCCGTCGCTGCGACTGGGGCTCGCCGTCACCGCGGTCGCCGCGCTCGGCGTCGTCATCAGCGGCGACAACCTCGGCAAGACCATGACCGAGCAGCAGCCGATGAAGATGGCCGCCGCCGAGGCGATCTACGACACCGAGCGGCCCGCCGGGCTCTCCCTGTTCGCGGTCGGCACGCTGGACGGCGACGAGGAGATCTTCGGCATCAAGGTGCCGGCCGTCCTGTCGTTCCTGTCCACCGGCAGCTTCGACGGCGAGGTCCAGGGCATGAACGACCTCCAGAAGGAGGCCGAGGCCGCCTACGGGCCCGGCGACTACCGGCCGTTCGTCCCCGTCATCTACTGGAACTTCCGCCTCATGACGGGGGTCGGGTTCCTCACCCTCCTCGCCTCGCTGGCCGGGCTGTGGCTGCTGCGGCGCGGGCGCCTGCCGTCGAACCCGTGGGTGTACCGGATCGGCGTGCTGTCGCTGACGCTCCCGTTCATCGCCAACTCCGCCGGATGGATCTTCACCGAGATGGGCCGGCAGCCCTGGTCGGTGTGGGGCGTGCTGAAGACCTCGGCGAGCGTCTCCCCGAGCGTCAGCGCCGGCTCCATGCTCATCTCCGTCATCGCCCTGACCGCGCTGTACGGCGTCCTGATGGTCATCGAGGCCGGGCTGATGCTCAAGTACGCCAAGGCCGGGCCGCCCACCGAGGAGGAGGTCCTGCCCCCCGACCCCGGCGATGACGACGACTCCGACACCGAGCGCTCGCTCGCGTTCGCCTACTGAGAGGGCCGCCGGTCATGGAACTCACCACCGTCTGGTTCATCATCATCGCCTTCCTGTGGACGAGCTACTTCTTCCTGGAGGGGTTCGACTTCGGCGTCGGGATGCTGCTGCCGGTCCTCGGCCGCGACGACGTCGAACGCCGCGTCGTCATCAACACCATCGGGCCCGTCTGGGACGGCAACGAGGTCTGGTTCATCGTCGCCGGCGCCGCCATCTTCGCCGCGTTCCCCGAGTGGTACGCCACCCTGTTCAGCGGCTTCTACCTGCCGCTGCTGGCCATCCTGCTCGCGTTGATCGTCCGCGGGGTCGCGTTCGAGTACCGCGGCAAGCGCGACGACCCCCGGTGGCGCGCCCGCTGGGACAAGGCGATCTTCTGGGGCAGCCTCGTCCCGGCGTTCCTGTGGGGCGTCGCGTTCGCGAACATCGTGCGCGGCGTGCCGCTGGACGCCGACCACGAGTTCGCCGGCACCCTCGCCGACCTGCTCAACCCGTACGCGCTGCTCGGCGGGCTCACCACGACGGTCCTGTTCGTCCTGCACGGGGCGGTGTTCCTCGCGCTGAAGACGTCCGGGGACATCCGGATCCAGGCCCGCCGCGTCGCGAGCGTCGCCGTCGTCGCGGCCATCGCCGCCGGCGCGAGCTTCCTGCTGATCACCCAGCTCCAGCACGGCAAGCCGGTGACCTGGCTGACCGCCGGGGGCGCCGCCGCCGGACTGCTCGTCGCCGCCGCCGCCAACGCGCGGGGCCGCGAGGGCTGGGCGTTCATCGGCACCGGAACCGCCATCGTCCTCGCCGTCGCCACCCTGTTCACCGCGCTCTTCCCGGACGTCATGCCGTCCACCCTCGGCGCCGCGAACAGCCTCACCACCGAGAACGCCTCCTCGACCCACTACACGCTGACGATCATGACGTGGGTCGCGGTGCTGTTCACCCCGATCGTGCTGGTCTACCAGGGCTGGACGTACTGGGTGTTCCGCAGGCGCATCGGCACGTCCCACATCCCCGCACGCGAGCCGGCGAAGAAATGAAACCCCTCGATCCCCGGCTGCTCAGGTACGCCCGGACGACGCGGATCTTCCTCCTGTCGTCGGTGGCGCTCGGCACCGCCACCGCCGGGCTGATCATCGCGCAGGCGACGCTGCTCGCCGACATGCTCACCCGGGCGTTCCTCGGCGGCGCGTCCCTCGCCGACCTGCGCGTCCCGCTGCTGCTCCTGCTCGCCGTCGTCGCCGGCCGGACGCTCGTCGCGTGGCTGCAGGAGGTCGCGGCGCACCGCTCGTCCGCCGCGGTCAAGTCGCAGCTGCGCGGCCGGCTGCTCGCGCACTCGCTGCGGCTCGGGCCGCGCTGGCTCGCCGGGGAGCGCAGCGGCGAACTCGCCACCCTCGCCACCCGCGGCATCGACGCGCTCGACGACTACTTCTCCCGGTACCTGCCGCAGCTCGTGCTCGCCGTGATCGTCCCGGTCGCCGTCGGGGCGCGGATCCTGCTCGGCGACTGGCTGTCCGCCGTGACGATCGCGGTGACGCTGCCGCTCATCCCGATCTTCGCGATCCTCGTCGGGCTCACCACCCAGCGGAAGATGGACCGGCAGTGGCGGACGCTGTCCGCCCTCGCCGCGCACTTCCTCGACGTCGTCGCCGGGCTGCCCACCCTGAAGATCTTCGGCCGGGCGAAGGCGCAGGCCGCGAAGATCCGCGAGGTCACCGACCGGCACCGGCGCGCCACCATGTCGACGCTGCGGATCGCGTTCCTGTCCGCGCTCGTCCTGGAACTGCTGTCGACGATCTCGGTCGCCCTGGTCGCGGTGTCCATCGGGCTTCGCCTGGTCGAGGGCGGCATGGGCCTGGAGACCGCGCTGCTCGTGCTGATCCTCGCGCCGGAGGCGTACCTCCCGCTGCGGGCGGTCGGCGCCCAGTACCACGCGAGCGTCGAGGGCCTCACCGCCGCCGCGCGGATCTTCGAGGTGATCGAGACACCGGCGCCCGCCCCCGGCACGCGCACCGACGTGCCGGACCTCGGCCGCGCCACGCTCCGCCTGGACGGCGTGACGGTCAACTACGACGGACGCGGCGCCCCCGCCCTGGACGACTTCGGCCTCACCGTCCACCCCGGCGAGACCGTCGCGCTCACCGGGCCGAGCGGTGCGGGCAAGTCGACCGTCCTCGCCGTGCTCCTCGGCTTCGTCCGTCCCGACTCCGGAAGCGTCATGGCCGACTGGGACGACCTCACCGAACTCGACCCGGACACCTGGCGGGCGCAGATCGCGTGGGTGCCGCAGCGCCCCCACCTGTTCGCCGGGACCGTCGCCGCCAACATCCGCCTCGGCCGCCCCGGCGCGTCCGACGCCGACGTCCGAGCCGCCGCCCGAGCCGCGAACGCGCTGGAGTTCATCGACGCCCTCCCGCGGGGCCTCGACACACCCCTCGGCGAACGGGGCGTCGGCCTCTCCGCCGGCCAGCGGCAGCGCATCGCCCTCGCCCGCGCCTTCCTGCGGGACGCGCCGCTCCTCCTCCTGGACGAACCCACCTCGAACCTCGACGCGGAGAGCGAGGCCACCGTGATCGACGCCGTCCGCCGCCTCGCGGCCACCCGCACCGTGCTCCTCGTCGCGCACCGCCCCGCCCTCGCCACCGTGGCCGACCGCGTCATCCCCGTCACCCCCGCGGCGGTGACGGCATGATCCTCCGGCTGCTCCGCTTCGCCCGACCCGCCCGGGGGCGCCTCCTCATCGCCGTGGTGTTCGGGGTCCTGGCGCTCGGCAGCGGCGTCGGGCTGATGGCGACCTCGGCGTGGCTCATCTCGCGCGCGGCGCAGCATCCGCCGGTGCTCATGCTCATGGTCGCGATCGTGGCCGTCCGTGCGTTCGGGCTAGGACGCGGTGTGTTCCGCTACATCGAGCGCCTCGTCGGGCACGACGCGACGTTCCGCATCCTGGCCGACCTGCGAGCACGTGTGTACGAACGGCTGGAACGCCTGGCGCCCGGCGGGCTTCCTTCGTTCCGTGAGGGGGACCTCCTCAGCCGGCTCGTCGCCGATGTCGATGCCGTCCAGGACCTTTTCCTCCGGGTGCTTCTGCCCTACGCGGTCGCCGCCGTCGTCGGGGGCGCGTCCGTCGGCCTCGCCTGGGCGCTGCTTCCGTCCGCCGGGGCCGTGCTCCTGCTTGCGCTACTGCTCGCGGGTGTCGTCGCACCCTGGCTGTCGGCCGCCATGGCGCGGCGTGCCGAGCGCCAGACGACCGACCTGCGCGGCGAACTGACCTCGCACGTGGTCGACACGCTCCAGGGCGCCCCCGAACTCATCGCCTACGGCGCCGCCCCCGCACAACTCGCCGAGGCGACGCGACTCGACCGCGCCTTCACCCGCGCCTCGGCCCGTTCCGCCACCACCGCCGGCGCCGGAGCGGCCCTCTCCGCCCTCGCCGGGGGCCTGGCCGTCTGGGGCAGCCTCGCGGTCGGCGTCCCGGCCGTCCGCTCGGGCGTGCTCGACGGGGTGCTGCTCGCGGTGATCGTCCTCCTGCCGCTGGCCGCGTTCGAGGTCGTTGCCGGGCTCCCCCTAGCCGCTCAGTACCTGGAGCGTGTCCGACGTTCGGCTACCCGGATCTTCGCCGTCCTGGACAGCCCCGAGCCGGTGCACGACCCTGCCGACCCCACACCACTGCCTGCGGCGCCCTACACCCTCGCGGTGAAGAACCTGCGTGCCCGGTGGACACCCCAGGCCCCCTACGCGCTCGACGACATCTCCCTGGACCTGACCCCAGGTCGCCGCTGCGCGATCGTCGGACCGAGCGGTTCCGGCAAGACCACGCTCACCGCCGTCCTGCTCCGCTTCCTGGAACCGGCAGGCGGCCAGGCGACCCTCAACGGCGTAGATCTCCGCGCCCTACACGGCGACGACGTCCGCCGGGTCATCGGCCTCTGCGCCCAGGATGCCCACCTGTTCGACTCGACCATCGGGGAGAACGTCCGCCTGGCCCGTCCTGACGCCACCGAACACGAGATCCGTGACGCCCTACACCGCGCTCGCGTCCTCGACTGGGTCGACTCACTCCCACAGGGGCTCGACACCCACGTCGGCGAACACGGCGCCCAGGTATCCGGAGGCCAGCGCCAACGGATAGCCCTGGCCCGCGCCCTCCTTGCCGACTTCCCGATCCTCCTCCTGGACGAGCCCGCCGAGCACCTGGACATCGCCACCGCCGACGCCCTAACCGCCGACCTACTAGCCGCCACCGAGGGCCGAACAACACTCCTGGTAACCCACCGCCTAGCCGGCCTGGACGCCGTAGACGAGATCATCGTCCTGGACGAGGGCCGCATAACCGACCGCGGCACCCACGAAGCCCTACTCTCCCGCCCCGGCACCTACCGCACCCTCTGGGACAGGGAACGAACCACCGAACCCGCCCAACCGATCTAGAAAGTCCGCCCGCACCGGGCCCCTCACGCGTAAGGCGGCCGTCGAGCCGACCAGGCGTTGATGGCTGCGCGCTGCTCCCAGACCCAGGACGGCGGACGAACACCCCGGACGATCATTCCCGGATTGGCCAGGGAGAGGCGGTACACCAGATCCCTGAACCCGTCGCCGGACCAGCGACCAGGCCGCAGCCCGGTACCGTCAGCAGGCCCGGCCAGGTAGCGCATGCGACTTGAGAGCCGGAACGAACCTCCCTCCCAGTGCACACGAGCCGAGCCCCCTACCAACCGCGCGACCGGGGAGAACCTGACCTCTTGGATCTGCCTGACATCGACCTCCACGTCCCGTCCCAGACCACGGACGGACATACGAAGGTCCGGCGACAGGACGACCCTGCGAGAAACGCGGTCCTCCAAGAAGAACGCGAGCGCCATGCACACCAAATACCACAGGAGAACCCAGTGGAAGCCAGCCCCGAAGAATCCAGTAATGATGGATCCGGTAACGACGGCGATGGGCGCCGCAAAGAATGAGGAAGAAGGCGGATAAGCCCGGTACTGGTAATGCCAAGGCCCGGCGGCACCGGTGTCCCTCGCCGCCAGATGCTCTGTCACGTCCCGGTCCGCCTTCTCAGACAACCGGACACCGTCAGCACGACACCGAACGCCATGCCTAACAATGAACACTTACCTACGCCCACCACGCCTCGATCACCGACCACCGCGGCGACGGCGCACATCGGACGTCCAGGACAGATCCTCTCCGCTGTGCCCCTGCGACCCTCTGTACCAGGCACGCATGTCGCGACGGTTCTCGCGTGTCTCACCCATCAACTCCGCCCCATCCCGAAGTCGATGCCCCCGCCGCCGAAGCCGCCGATCGTAGACAACCCCGAACCCCAACAACAGAACAACGAACCCGGCGACCAGCAGCAACCACATACACCCACCCTCCCCCCTCACCCGACCCACGAAAAGGAAATCCTGCACACAGGCGTCCACCCCTGTGGAACCATCCCCAGATGGTCGAAGTGACCCTGGACCTGGACGCCGGCCCAACCCCGCTGCTGATACTGCAGACCGAATCATGGGAGGTACACATCTGGGCACCCCTCAAGGACCTATCCCGCCTAAGCGAAATCCGCGAGGCGACCTGGCCCAACCGACGCTCCCTACAAGCGGGCATCTGCGCAGGCACCCCAGTCTTCTGGTCACTGACCGAAGACGACCATGCGGCCCTCCTGATCGGCCAGGACGACGAAACCTGGGACGCCGCCCTACTCATCCCACTAACGACAGTGGACGCCATCGTCGCCCTGACTCACCACCCTCCGCCGGCACGCCCCTAAGCTCCTGGGCAGCGACCGGTTACGGACGCGCCCCCATGGCAGGTCCGACTCGACACAGACCGACGTTCTATGAATGATTGCGGGGAGTTGTCGTCGGTCCTTGAAGGTGACTTCATGCGGGTGAGGTTCGGATGGCTGGTCGGGTTACTCGTTGGCGCAGCCCTCGGAGCGACCTGGGGATGGTTCGGAAACAGCTATGAATCCGGCGACAGCGCAATCGGCACCGGCCTCATGGGCGCCGTAGCGGGAATCATCCTCGGAGCCATAATCGACATCGCACGGTACGCCAAGAAGCCACCAAGACGCCCCTGACCCCCTGCCTATTGACCCGCTTAAGCGCCTCAATCGTGAGTCAAACCCTTTCCCGAATCGCCGATCAGGGTGACGATCTTCTTGGCCACCGTGGGTGCTGCGGCGATGGTGGAGGACGATGTGTACTCGTGCTCTGTGCCGTCATGGTCGATGACCTTGGCCCCGGCTTCGCGGGCGATGATGACGCCTGCGGCTGAGTCCCAGGGCTTGTTTGAAAGTGTGATGCTGGCGTCCAGCTTGCCTTCGGCGACCCACGCCAGGTCTATGACCGCTGGGCCGAGCATGCGGACACGTTGGACGTTGGCTGCCAGGTGTTCGGTGAGCGCGATGCGTTGGCGGTTCTTGGCTTCGGCTCCCTCGCCCACGGCGTAGTCCCCGACGGCAACGATGGCGTCTTCAAGGTCGGTGGTCATGCTGGTTCGGATGCGGCGGCCTCCGAGGTAGGCACCGGTGTGCTGGGCTGCGTGGTAGCGGGTGCCTAGAAACGGTAGGTCGATGACGCCCACGATTGGGCGGCCCCGTTCTACGAGGCCGATGGAGACGCCGCAGAGCGGGATGTTGCGGACGAAGTTGGCGGTGCCGTCGACCGGATCGATGACCCAGAGGAGTTCTCCGGCGGTGTCTCCGGTGACGCCGTCTTCCTCTCCGAGTACGGCGATGTCGGGAGTTCGCTCTCTGAGATGGTCAAGGACTGCGCGTTCCACGGCGTAGTCGACCTCGCTGGCCATGTCGCGGTCACCTTTGGCGGTGACAAGGCCGGGGGCGCGTGTGCGCACCAGGTCGCCGGCCATCTCCGCTGCCCGGAGTGCGACGGGTAGTAGTGCCGCCGGTACGTCGCTCATACGATTCGGCCTCGTCCCATAGCGCGGTGAAGATCTCTTCGGACGTCCCATCGGGCCCCCGCCGGTCGAGTGCGCTCGACGAGGAACATCGGCGAATCGACTCCGCGGGCATTCGGTAGTTGGAGCTGTGCACACATAGCCTGCCGTTGACGAGCGCGATGTTGAATCCGGATCGTCTCGTCGTACACGGCAACCGACAGCCGGTCTCGAACCCCGGGCGACAGCCGCTTGCGTAGTGGCCCGTATCCATGGCGAATGTCACATGACCACGGGTGTCACAGGGGTCGGGTCGCCGGTGTCTTGTGTTCGTCGACGCCGCGCGGATGACCGCGCGGCACGCGACTGCATCTGGAATCGGCCGTAAGGGACGCCGTATGAACGTCGCACTATGGATCGTTGCCGGGCTGCTGGCCGTCGTCCTGTTGGCAGGCAGCGCCAAGCTGATCGTGTCGAAGGAGAAGGCCGGGATGCTGGGGGAGCACTCGCGATGGGTGCAAGACTTCAGCCCCGCCGCCCTCAAGGCCATCGGAGCCCTGGAACTCGCGGGCGCGGCCGGCCTGATACTGCCCGCCGCGCTCGACATCGCACCATTTCTGGTGCCGGTGGCCGCTTCCGGTGCGGTGTTGTTGTTCACCGGTGCGGTGACCATGCGCCTCCGGCGTGGCGAACGGAAGACGATCGTCCCCGATCTGATCTACCTTGTCATGGCTGTCTTCGTGGCGTGGGGCCGCTTCGGCCCCGAGTCCTTCAACGGCTGACCGACGGCAGGACCACCGGGAGTTGATTCGGATGGCAACGGCGCTCGGAGACGTCGACGGGCGCGGCGCCGGCTGCGACCCACTACCCGCGACACCTCTGACGACAGAGTCGCTGAACAGCGGTCGGCAATGAGGGACCAGCGCGGCCCGGTGATTCGGGCACTGGCCGAGTCGGGTCGAAAGACTCACCACTGGCGTGGTCGGCATGCTGAGGTAGATGACCGGGCCTATCTGTTCGAGACGGTCATCGACCACGGGGTGCACTGGGCGATTCGCCATATAGAGCTGGAAGACACCGGCAGGGTGCTGCGGTATGGCTGGGATCACCTAGTGCGGTGACCACGAACGTTCACCGGGTCTTGTCAGGCGGCTTTGGGTCGGGGGCGTCCCCAGCGTTGCTGGCGTTCGCTGCGGACTCGGGCGCGTTCGCGGCGTTGGGCGGCCAGCACGTCGGGGTGGCGGGCGTTGGCGTTGCGCCAGCGCAGGTAGGCCTGGATCTCCCACGCCAGCACGGTGTGGTTGGGGTGGTTGGAGTTGCCCATGACGAAGGTGCGCAGTGGCCCGAACTGCGCCTCGATCGGGTTGGCCCACGAGGCGTAGGTGGGGGTCAGGCACAGTTCGACGTTGTTGCGGGCCGCCCACGCTCTGATCTGCGGGGTCTTGTTGGCCGACAGGTTGTCGCAGATCACGTAGATCGGGGCGCCGTCCGGGCGTGCGGCGCGGATCGACTTCAGCGCCGCCAGGGTGTTGGCGCCGCTCTTGCCGCGGCGGGTGACGCCCCACAGGGTGTCATCGCCCAGCGAGTAGCAGCCGTGGAAGTACCGGACGCCGTGGGTGCGGCGGTAGGTCCCCGGCAACCGGTCCGGCCTGCCCTGCTCGGCCCAGCCGGTGCCGTGGCAGGGCCGGATCGACAGCGGCCCGAACTGGTCGAAGGCGAAGCACCGGTCGGTGAACCGGGTCGTGACCTCCTCGATCCGGTCCAGCTTGGTCTCGAAGTCGGGGTCGTTGGAGGTCTTCCAGGTGCGGGTGCGCTGGAAGGTGACCCCATGGGCGTGCAGGAGTTGCCGCAGCCGCTCACGCCCGATCTGGATCTTCCGTTCGCTGCGGTCGGCGAGGTGGTCGGCGAGTTTGCGGACGCTCCAGCAGGTGAACGGACGCCCGAGCTTGGCCGGGCGCGTTCGGGCCGTCTCGATGATGAACGCGATGTCATCATCGCTGATCAGGCGGGGACGGCCTCCCGCCCAGTCAGGGTCCAGGCAGGCCAGCCCTCGCTGGTTGAAGTCGTGGATCACGTCCCGGACGGTGTCCTCGTGCGCGGCGACCAGGCGGGCGATCGCCGGGGCCGGCGTCCCCGCCGCCGACGCCTGGACGATCATCGCCCGGCGGACCCGGATCGACTCGTGTTTGCCCCGCCGGATGATCTGCTGCAGCCGGCGCCCCTCGTCCTGGGTCAACCGCCGTGCTCTGACCGGCTCTGCCACCAGCCCGCCCCTCCCTCGATAACGACCTGTCGTCAACGAGGGTGAAGCCGATCAACCTGCCCGTCCCGGACCCTGCCCGGCGTGTCACCCAACCCGGTGAACGTTCGTGGTCACCGCACTAGAGGACGAGCACGGGTTCCTGGCCGAGGGCGAGATCAAGCCGGAGGCGTGGGGACTGGAGCGCATTACCGTGCAGGCCTTCGAGGCCGCCTGGTCGAGCGGCGACACGGCCCCGGCGGCAAGCTGACTGTCCGCATCGGTCTGCGACGAGGGGCTGATCTTCGTCGGTGCTAAAGGCGCCGCTGCTCCGCCGGGCGAACTTCCGGCGTAATTGGGGTGCGGGCCTTGAACAAGGCGGAACTCAAGGACGTGCGGTTTCACGACCTGCGCCACACCGGGAACACCCTCGCAGCGATCGCAGGCGCGACGCTCCCTGAACGCAAAGAGCGCATGGGCCATGCGAGTGACCGCGCGGCCATGATCTACCTGCACGCGACGGACGAGCGGCACCGCGAGATCGCCGACCCCCTAAGCGCCATGGCCAAGGCTGAACTCAAGGGGAAGAAGCGATCGGGCACGCAACGGGCACGGAAGCGGAAGAAGAGATCGTAAGCGACGAGAGCCCAGGCCGGAACTTCGGTTCTGACCTGGGCTCTTTCGCTGGTGGAGCCTAGGGGATTCGAACCCCTGACACCCGGCTTGCAAAGCCGGTGCTCTACCAACTGAGCTAAGGCCCCGTGCGGCGGGGACAAGCCTACCGGTGGTCGGCGGTCAACGTGTCACCGGCGGGGGCCGGGAGGAGGAGGTCGGGGAGGGCGGT
>NZ_SMLC01000083.1 GCF_004349245.1 Actinomadura sp. 6K520
GCCCACCACCTACCTCCACCTGCTCCGGGGTGAAGGATTTGCTAAACTCGGCTCGCCATGGGCGAGGAGTGGGAGATACGCGTCACCAACGAGTTCCTCGCATGGGTCGACACGTTGGACGAGCGCTCCAAGGCCCAGGTGGTGGACGCCATTGACCGGCTGGCCGAGGGCGGTCCCGCACTCGGCCGCCCATGGTCGATCGGCTGGAAGGTTCGGAGATCCACAACCTGAAGGAACTGCGTCCGGGGTCGGCGGGACGCACAGAGGTTCGGATCCTGTTCGTCTTCGACCCGTGGCGGTCGGCGATCCTCCTGCTGGGCGGAGACAAGTCGGGGGACTGGTCTGGCTGGTATCGGCAAGCGATTCCGCGCGCCGAGGAGTTGTACGCCGACTACGTCAAGGAGCGAGAGAGCGAAGAGGGGCGGGAACTATGACGAACTTCCCCAAGTGGAGCGATGTGCGGCCCGATGTAGTTGCGGCTGCCGGTGGCGAACAGGGCGTGGCCGAGGCCCGTAAGCGCAATCAGGCGTACATCGATGGGCACCGGCTCGCGGACAGGCGTAAGGCCATCGGACTGTCGCAGAGCGAGGTGGCCGACCGGATGGGCGTGACCAAGAGCCGCGTCTCCCAGATCGAGCGAGGCGAGGTCTCCACCGTCGAGGTCATCGCCCGATACGTCGAGGCCCTCGGCGGAGAGCTCCAGATCTCGGCCGTTTTCGGGGACGACATGTACGTACTGCGCAGCACCGATACCCACGCTGCTTAGCAAGAGCCTACGAGGCTGCGCGGCTAGGATGCCGGACCTGCCCGCTCGACTGCGGGGTGGCCCGGTGTGGTGATGTCAATGAGATTGACGACATGTTGGCGTCGAACGCGTGGCAGGCGGTCACGGTGTCCTGCCGCGTGGGGGCTCCGGGCGGGGCCGTGGTGTGTCATGGGACGATTCCGGTGTGGCGCGCTTTGAGCATCTCGTGGAGGAGTTGCTTGACTTTCTGATGATGCGGCTGGATGAGAGAGATCTTGAACGACTGGTCGTTCATGAACCTCAGCGGATATCAGCCGCGTATATGTTCACGGAAGATGGCCGATGCGAGGTGCGGGTGGATCGGTTCACCGGTTGTAGCGCTTGCTCGCAGGTCCCTCCGGAAGCACTTTTTGCGAGTCCCCTGCACATTGATGTTGAAGCGTGGCCCTGCTCGCCGATCCGGTCCCTGGCGCTGGCGTTTTTCGACGACCCCGACTTCCGCTACTGGTGGAGGCCGGAGTATGCCGTCTTCGCCTCCGGGAGGCTTGTCCACCCGGTAGGCGAGATCGAATGGCCCTGGGGCCTTGTCCAAGGCTGAGTGGTCGGCGGGCGGGTTCCTGGACAGGGTGGCCTCTGTGGTGGTCGTCGATCATGGCCGGGCCACCCGGTCCGCCCCGGTCCGCCCTTGGTCCGCGCGGCGGCGGGCTGCCGTCGCGGCCGGGTCAGCGGAGGCGGTAGCGGAGGGGGTCGGTGGTGCCTTCGCGGCGGGCGACCCCCCGGGTTTCGAGGGTGCGGATGTGGGCGGCGGCCTCGGCGGCGGCCATGCGGCGGGCGAACTGGGCCATCTCCTGCCAGGGGTTGCGCCAGGTGAGGCCCGCCGTGATGTCCCACAGGGTCTTGGGGTGAGCGGACAGCAGGGCGGTGACCTCGGCGAGGCGCTGCTCGTGGTGCTCGATGATCTCCTGGGCGCGGGCGGAGAGGCCGTTGAAGCGGTACTGGTGGGCCGGCAGTACCTCGTCCACGGACATCGCGGAGACCTTGTCGAGGGAGCCGAGGAAGTCGCTGAGCGGGTCGACGTCCGGGATGTCGTACGGGTACAGGCCGATGTGGGGGGTGATGCGGGGCAGGACGTGGTCGCCGGTGAAGATGCGGTCGCCGTCCTCCAGGTGGAGGCAGATGTGGCCGGGGGAGTGGCCCGGCGTCCAGATGGCGCGCAGCCGGCGGCCGGGGAGGTCGACGAGGTCGCCGTCGGACAGCTCCCGGTCCGGGACGGCGGGCGGCTCGACCCGGCGGTCCGGGGGCGGCGCGGCCAGGTCCGACTCGCCCGCGCCCGCGCGGCGCAGCGCGGTCAGCTCGAACGTGCGGCGGCCGCCCTGCCCGACGGAGCGGAACAGCCGGGTGATCTCGGCGTCCGCGTGGTGCATGGCGACCCAGGCCCCGGACGCCTCGCGGACCCGGCCCGCGAGGCCCGCGTGGTCGGGGTGGTAGTGGGTGACGACCACGCCGCGGACGTCGGCGACGTCGATCCCGAACGTGCCGAGTCCGCCGCGCAGTGCCGCCCAGGCGTCCTCGTGGTGCCAGCCCGCGTCGATCAGGACGGGGCCCTGGGGGCTCTCCACCGCGTAGACCAGGGTGTAGGCGAGCGGGTTGTCCGGGATCGGGACTGGAACGCTCCACAGTCCGCCGCCGAGGTCTTCGGGTTCCGGCTGCAAGGAGGGACCGCCTTTCGCGCCTGCTCAGAGTGGCGGCCCCGGCGGTGCGCCGGGGCCGGGGTCGTCCGTCGTCCGGTCAGATCCGTTCGAGGATGGTCGCGGTGGACAGCGCGCCGCCGCAGCACATCGTGACGAGGGCCGTGCCGGCGTCGCGGCGCTCCAGCTCGTGGAGGGCGGTCGTGATCAGGCGCGAGCCGGTCGCGCCGACCGGGTGGCCGAGGGCGATGGCGCCGCCGTTGACGTTGACCTTGTCCATGTCCGGCTTGTGGACCGACGCCCAGGACAGCACGATCGAGGCGAACGCCTCGTTGATCTCGGTGATGTCGATGTCGCCCATCGTCATGCCGGACCGCTGGAGCACGCGCTCGGTCGACTGGACCGGGCCGTCCAGGTGGTAGTACGGCTCCGAGCCGACCAGGGCCTGGGTCTTGATGCGGGCGCGGGGGCGCAGCCCGAGGGCCTTCGCCTTCTCCTCGGACATGAGGACGACGGCCGCGGCGCCGTCGGAGATCTGGGACGAGGTGCCCGCCGTGTGCAGCGCGTCCGGCATGACCGGGCGGAGGCCGGCGAGGCCGTCGGCGGTGGTCTCGCGCAGGCCCTGGTCGCGGGTGACCTCGCGGGTCTCCCCGGTCACGTTGCCCTCGGCGTCGAGGACGGGCGCCGTGACGGGGGCGACCTCGCGGTCGAAGCGGCCGTCGGCCCACGCCTTGGCCGCGAGCTGCTGCGAGCGGGCGCCGAACGCGTCGAGGTCGGCGCGGGTGATGCCGCGGCGGGCGGCGATCCGCTCGGCGGCCTCGAACTGGTTCGGCATGTCGATCGACCAGTCGTCCGGCCGGGGGTCGGCGGGCAGGACGTTGCTGCCGAGGGGCGCGCGGCTCATCACCTCGACGCCGCAGCCGATCGCGACGTCCACGACGCCTGCGGCGATCTGCGAGGCGGCGAGGTGGACGGCCTGCTGCGCCGACCCGCACTGGGCGTCGATCGTGGTGACGCCGGTCTGCCAGGGCAGGCCCGCGTACAGCCAGGCGTAGCGGCCGACGTGGCCGCCCTGCTCGCCGGCCTGCGTCACGCAGCCGGCGAACACCTGCTCCACCTCGGCGGCGTCGATGCCGGCGCGCCCGACCGCGGCGTTGAGCGCGTGCGCCAGGACGGCCTGGGCCTTCATGCCCGCCAGCCAGCCGTTGCGCTTTCCGAGCGGTGTGCGCACCGCCTCGACGATCACCGGGGTTCCCATGCGGTCTCCTTCTAGAACGTGATTCGCCTTCAACTGTAACCCGTTCTAGATTTCCCCGCGGAGACCGCGTCCCGGTAAGCAGGATCGCCCGGCGGCTAGGCGTAGCGGACGGGGAGCTCCTTGATGCCGTTCAGCCAGGGGGAGCGCAGCCGGCGCGGCTCGGCGAGGCGCGCGATGTCCGGCATCTGGTCGGCGATCGCGTCGAACATGAGCCGGATCTCCAGCCGGGCGAGGTTCGCGCCGATGCAGTAGTGCGCCCCCGTGCCGCCGAACCCGAGGTGGGGGTTGGGGGAGCGGCCGATGTCGAACGAGGCGGGGTCCTCGAAGACCTCCTCGTCGAAGTTGGCGGAGCTGTAGTACATCGCCACGCGGTCGCCCGCCTTGATCTCCACGCCGCCCAGCTCGGTGTCGCGGGTGGCCGTGCGCTGGAACGCGGTCACCGGTGTCGCCCAGCGGACGATCTCGTCGACGGCGGTCTCGGGGCGCTCGGCCTTGAACAGCTCCCACTGCTCCGGGGCGTCCATGAACGCGATCATGCCGTGGGAGATGGCGTTGCGGGTCGTCTCGTTGCCCGCGACGGCGAGCAGGATCGTGAAGTAGCCGAACTCGTCGTCGGTGAGGCCGCGCCCGTCCACGTCGGCCTGGACCAGCTTCGTGACGATGTCGTGGGCGGGGCAGCCGCGCCGCCGCTCGGCCAGCTCCATGGCGTAGCCGATGATCTCGGCGGCGGCGCAGGCGGGGTCGGCGTCGTAGTCGGGGTCGTCGTAGCCGAGCATCTGGTTGGACCAGTCGAACAGCCGCCGGCGGTCCTCCTGCGGGACGCCCATCAGCTCGGCGATGGCCTGCAGCGGCAGCTCGGCCGCGATCTCGGTGACGAAGTCGCCCTCGCCGCCGCGCCGGCGGGCCTCGGCGACGATCCGCCCCGCCCGCTCCTGCAGCGCGTCGTGCAGCCGGTTGATCACGCGCGGCGTGAAGCCGCGGGAGACGATCTGGCGGAGCTTGGTGTGCTGCGGCGGGTCCATGTGCAGCAGGAGGTTCTCGCGCTGGACGTCCAGCTCCTCGGTGCCGAGCGACTCGTTGAACCGGATGATCGCGCCGTTGGCGTTGGCGGAGAACAGCTCGTGGTCGCGCGAGATCTCCTTGACGTGCGCGTGCTTGCTGATCACCCAGAAGCCGTCGTCGTCGAATCCGGTGCGGCCGCGCGGCTGCGCGTTCCACCAGGGCCGTCCCGTCCGGCGGAGCAGGGCGAACTCGGCGAGCGGGACGCGCTCGGCCAGCAGGTCCGGGTCGCTGAAGTCGAATCCCGCGGGGACGGGGGTCTCCGGTGCGGTGGCGGTCATGGGCGGTTCCTCCCGGTGCACGGCGCGAACTCGTCCTCACCGTAGAACGCGTTCCACGCCGACTTCAAGAGCAAATGAGACTCAAGTCTAATCTGGCGTCTTGTCGGGAGTCTCTGCAGGTCACCACCATCCTGAGGTGTGCGGACGCGGTGGGCGTGTCCCTGCCACGGGAACATGATCGATCTCAAGATCGGCGGCCGGTGAGGTTCGTCACTCGCGGCCGGAATGCCAGGTAGAACTTGTTCTATAAATCGGGGGATGGATCGCCCCGGGGCGTCGACTAGCCTGGGTTCTCCGATCGCCCCCGGCGCCGGAGAGAACCATGGCCGCAGACTTCGACGAGCCCGTGTTCGACGACGACTTCGTCAGAGGCGCCACGTTCACCGAGCCGAGCGCGCGCGAGCGGATCCGGCCCCCGAGCAGGCGCGAGCGGCGGCGCATGCGCCGCGCCGCCCGGCGCGCCCGGCGCACCGGCGGGGTGAGCCTCCTGCGGCGCCGCGGGTACCGCGAGCCGAGCTACCGGCGGTCGGTGCTCCAGCTGATCGGCATCGTGCTGGTGCTGTTCGCGATCTCGTTCGCGCTGTGGTGGTGGAACTCGCCGCCCCGGGAGCCCGAGCCGGTGCGGCCGGTGTTCCCGACGGCCCCCGAGAACCCCGGAAACCCCGGCGGCCCCGGGAATCCGGAGAACCCGGCCCCCGGCCCGTCCGCGGAGATTCCGGAGGAGATCCCCGAGGTGTAGGGCCTGGTCCGCCGTTTTCGATCTTCGTGCTGGTCAGCCCGCCGATCATGCCGGGTGGCGGAGCCGTTGGAAACGCGGTAGTACTCAATCCGGATGAGTGGCGGTACTCACGGCGAACCGGGGTACAACGCCCACCCTGGTTCCGTAGGGTCGCTCTCGCCGGAGCGTCCGGGGTCGGCGAGTCTGATCGTCCACCGAGTACGAGGAACCGGGGGACCCCAGCCCATGAGAGCCCGCATCGCCGCCGTCGCGGCGTACCTGCCCGAGCGGACGGTCACCAGCGCCGAGGTCGAGGCGCGCGTCACCGCCGAGAGCGCGGCGGACGGCGGTTACCGGCCGCATCCCACGATCGTCGAGCGGATGACCGGGATCCGTGCCCGGCACGTCATGCGGGACGACGAGCAGGCGTCCGACCTGGCCGTCGCCGCGGCCCGCGACGTCCTCGCGCGGCGCGGGCTCCAGGCGGCGGGCATCGACCTGCTGATCTTCGGATCGGCCTCCCAGGACCTGATCGAGCCCGCCACGGCGCACATCGTCGCGGCCAAGCTCGGCGCGGCCTGCCCGGTCTTCGACGTCAAGAACGCCTGCAACAGCTTCCTGAACGGCCTGCAGATGGCGGACGCGCTGATCCGCACCGGGCAGCACGAGCGGGTGCTGGTCTGCACGGGCGAGAGCCCGTCGCGGGCCGTCCGCTGGAAGGTCCGCGACCGCGCCCAGTTCGTGGACGCCTTCGCCGGCTACACCCTCTCCGACGGCGGCGCCGCGGCGCTCGTCGAGGCGGCCCCCGACGGCGGGATCTTCTACCGCGACTTCGCCGCCGTCTCCAGCGCCTGGCGGATCGGGACGCTGCCCGCCGGCGGCTCGATGCACCCCCGCGACCCCGAGTACACCTACTTCAGCGGGGACGGGCGCCGGCTCAAGGACGCGTTCCTCGCCGGCGGGCCGGAGATCTTCACGACCGCGCTGCAGAAGACGGGGCTCGGGTGGGACGACTTCGCGGTCGTCGCCGTCCACCAGGTGACGCTCCCGTACCTGGAGGTGCTGCGGTCGGTCCTCGGCGTCCCGGCGGACCGGCTCGTCGTCACGCTCCCCGAGCACGGCAACGTCGCGTCCGCGAGCCTCCCGCTGCAGCTCGCCACCGCGCTCGCCGAGGGGCGCTGCGGCCCCGGCGACCGCATCGCCATGATCGGCCTCGCCGGCGGCATCAGCCTCGGCGTCCTGTTCGCGGAGCTGTGACCATGGACCTGTGGGTCGTCGTCCCCGCCTATGACGAGGAGCGGTCGATCGGCGCGACGCTGCGCCGCCTCGCCGCGCAGACCGACACGGGCTTCTCGCTCGTCGTGGTCGACAACGGCAGCACCGACGACACGGCGCGGGTCGTCAAGGAGTTCGCCGCGGAGGAGGCGCCGTTCGACGTCCGGATCGTCCACGAACCGGAGAAGGGGACGGGCGCCGCGTCCGACACCGGCGTCCGGCACGCGATCAGCGCCGGGGCCACGCACATCGCCCGCACCGACGCCGACTGCCTGCCGCACCGCGGCTGGGTCGCGGCGGTCCGGCGGGCGTTCGGCGACGGCCTGGAGCTGGTGTCGGGGCCGCTGCTGCCCCGCACCGACGAGTTCCCGCTGAAGTTCTGGGAACGGCGCCTGCTGCCCGCCGTCATCGATCTCGCCGCCCTGTTCGGGCGCTTCCGGCCCGGCAACCAGGACCCCGCCTACCTCGGCCCCTACGTGATGATGCCGGGCTGCAACCTCGCGATCACGGCGGACCTGTACGAGCGGGCCGGGGGTTTCCCGCGCACCCGGATCGAGGAGGTCCACGAGGACCGCGCGCTGGTCAACCGCGTCCGCTACATCACCGACGCCTACGGGCTGCGCAAGGACGTGGTCATGTACGGGTCGGTGCGGCGGCTGCGCGCGTACGGCCTGGTCAAGACCCTCGGCTGGTACGCCGACCACCGCTACATGCCCGACGTCGTGGACATCCGGTGAAGCGCGGACATCCGGTGAACTGGGAGCGGCGCCTGTACCTGACCGCGCATCCGGTCGCCTACCCGCTGCTGCGGGGGATCGCCAGGCGCGGCGAGATCGTCCGCGTGCCGGGCCTCGGCGTGGTGGTGAACGAGGCCGCCCTCGCCCGCGAGATCCTCATGGACGGCGAGACGTTCCGCAAGGACGGGCCGGGCTCGCCCGGAGACCTGTGGACGCCGGTGCTGGGGCCGTCCGTCCTGCTCAACATGGAGGGCGAGGCGCACCGGGCGCTGCGGCGCCGGCTGACCGACCTGTTCGTCCCGGCATACACCGAGGCGCTGTGCGACCGGGTGCTGGGCGAACCCCTCGCGCGGCTCGACGACCGGCTCCGGCGCGGCGAGGCCGTCGACCTGGTGGACGCGGCGCGGGTCATGGCGGCGGCGGTCATCAGCGAGGTCATCGGCCTGGACCTGCGCACCGAGGCGGCCTGCCGGGACCTGTTCGAGCAGGGCGAGCGGGTCGTGTCGATGGTGTCGCTGCGGACCCGCCGGCTGTCCCCGGCTCAGGCGCGGCGCGCCCGCGAGGTCCTCGACCCGCTGGGCGACGCCGCGGAGAAGGCGTACCTGGGCGACGAGTCGACGGTCATGGGGCGGATGCGGGCGCTCGGCCTGTCGCGGGACGAGGCGCGCGGCGCCGCCGGGGCGTTCTTCCTGACCGGCACGGAGACCGTCGCGACCTTCATCCCGCGGCTGGTCGCCCTGCTGCACGACCACGGCCGCCTTTCCCAGGCGGCGGGCGACCCGCCGCTGCTCGACCGCGCCATCGAGGACGCGATGCGGGTGACGACGCCGACGCCCGTGATGCTGCGCAGCGTGCACCGCCCGGCGACGGTCGGCGGCGTCGCGGTCCGCCCCGGCGACCGGGTGCTGATCGCCACGCACAACTGCTGCCGCGCCCACGGCCCGTTCGACCCCGACCGCCCGCATCCGCCGGAGCTGCGGCGGCTGTGGTTCGGCGCGGGCCCGCACTTCTGCATCGGGTACCCGCTGGCCATGGCGCAGATCCGGCGCGTCGCCCGCACGGTCCTCGGCGCCGCGCCCCTGGTGATCACGCGGCGGGCGGCGGCGCGGGGCGTGCTGATCCCGACGTACCGGTACCTGGCCGTGCGTGCGGAGGGGCCGCGGGAAGGCCCCGCCGGAGACCCCGTGGAAGGCGGGGCGGCATGACGCTCGTCCAGCGGTTGCTCGACCAGGCCGCCGCGGCTCCGGCCGAGGTCGCCCTGGTCGCGGGGGACGGCGCCGAACTCACCTATGGCGACCTGCGGCGGCGGGTGCTCGCCGTCCGGCACGGGCTCCTGTCGGCCGGGCTCGCGCCGGGGGACGGGGTGCTGTTCTCGGTGCGGCCGTCGCCGGAGTCGCTGGTCCTCGCGCTGGGCGTGGTCGCGGCCGGGGGAGTGGTCGTGTTCGCCGACCCGGGCGCCGGGCCGGAGATGTTCACCGCGCGGCTGCGGCTGGCGCGCCCGCGCTGGTCGGCGGCCGAGTCGGTGCTGTACGCGGGAAGCCGGCTGCGGCCCGTCCGGGCGTACGCGCGGCGGCGCGGGCTGCTGCTGCCGAACCTCGCCGACCTCCAGGTCCCCGGCGCGGACCCGATGCGGCACATCCACGTCGGCCGCCGCCTGCCCGGGGTGCCGGGGAACGCGCTGTCGTTCGCGCGGCTGGCGTCGGGCGACGCGCCGGAGCCCGGCCCGGACGAGGACCCCGGCGCCCCCGCCGCGGTGATCTTCACCTCGGGGACGACGGCCGACCCGCGCGCCGTCGTGCACACCCGGGCGTCCCTGGCGGCGGCGCTCGACCTGTTCCGGGCGCGGCTGCCGCTCGGCCCCGGCGACGTCGTCCACACCGACCAGCTCATGCTCGGGCTGCCGACGCTGATCGCGGGCGCGCGGTGGTCGATGCCGCCGCTGTCCTGCCCGCCCGGCCGCTTCGCCCGGCTGATGCGGGACCGGGGCGCCACGCACGTCTTCTGCGTGCCCGTCCACCTCGCCGACGTCCTGGACGCGTCGCCCGAGCTGCCGCCGACCCTGCGGCACGTGCTGCTCGGGGCCGCTCCCGCGCCCCCGGCGATCCTGCGCCGGGCGGTCGCGGCGGCGCCGTCCGCCGAGGTCCTGTCCGTCTACGCGATGACCGAGATCCTGCCGGTCGCCATCGCGTCGGCGGAGGAGAAGCTCGCCCACACCGGGTCCGGCGACCTCCTCGGCGCGCCGCTGCCCGGGGTCGGCGCCCGGATCGCGGACGACGGCGAACTGCTGCTCTCCGGCCCCAACCTCTGCCGCGGCTATCTCGGCGCGGCCCCCCTCGCCGAGCTGCCGACCGGTGACCTGGCACGCCTGGACGGCGCGCCCGGGCACGGGGGCCGCCTGATCCTCATGGGACGCAAGAAGGACATGCTGATCCGCGGCAAGTTCAACCTCTACCCGGGCCTGTACGAGCCGGCGATCGCGGCGCTCCCGGACGTGGCCGAGGCCGCCATCGTGGGCGTCCCCGACCCGGGGACGGGCGACGAGGAGGTGGTGCTGGCGGTGGTCGGCCCCGCCGACCTGCCCGCCCGGCTCCGCCGCGCCCTCCCCGGCGTCATCGACCACGACGCGCTGCCCGACCGCATCGTCGTCCTGGACGGGATGCCCCGCTCCGGCCGGACCCGCAAGCTCGACCGCGCCCGCCTGCGCGAGCTGGTGAGCCCGTGAGGATCGCGGTGACGGGCGCCTCGGGTTTCGTCGGCGGCGCGGTGTGCCGGAAGCTGGCGGCCGAGGGCGGCACGGTGTTCGCCTACGGCCGCCGCGCGTCCGTGGACGCGGCCCACCTGGGCGGCGCGGCCTACCGGGCCTGGGACATCACGCGCGGCCCGCTCGCGGACGCGCCCGAGGTCGACGCGGTGGTGCACTGCGCGGGCAGCGTCACCGACTGGGGGCCCGCCGCCGGGCTGTTCGCCGCGAACCTCACCGGCACCCGGAGCGTCCTGGCGGCCTTCCCCGGCGCGCGCTTCGTCCACGTCAGCACGGCGAGCGTGTACGACCCGTTCCGCCCGAGCGTCATGGCCGCCGAGGACGAGGCCCCCGTGCGCCGGTACATGAACGCCTACGGCGCCTCGAAGGCCGCCGCCGAGCGCGCGGTCCGCGCCGCCCCCAGCACGATCATCCTGCGCCCGCACGCGGTCTACGGTCCCGGCGACACGACCCTGCTGCCGCGCGTGCTGTCCGCGGTGCGGGGGCCGGTGCTGACCGCCGCCGGGACGGGCCGCCAGCGCATCAGCCTGACGTCGATCGCCAACCTCGTGCAGGCGTGCGTGCTGGCCGCGACGGGCCCGGTCGCCTCGGGCGTCTTCAACGTCGCGGACGCCGCTCCGGTGACGCTCGACGACGCGTTCCGCGAGATCCTCCGCGAGCGCGGCGTGCGCGCCAGGCCGGTGTACGTGCCCGCCGCCGTCGCGCGCCCGCTGGCCGCTCTCGCCGAAGGCGCGTTCCTGCTGGCGAACCGTCCCGAACCACCGCGTGTCACCCGTTACGCGATCAGCCATCTCGCCGTGGAGCGCACCCTCGACATCACCGCCGCCAGAGAGGTCCTCGGATACGACCCGCTTCCCACGACGTTCGCCGGCGCCGCCGACTGGTGACCGTCAACCTCGGGTTGACGATTGTGGATCGTCAACCTAGAGTTGACGCATGACCGAACCCACCCAGCCCGTAGGGCAGATCCGGCTCGACGACCTGATCAACGGCATCAAGAAGGTGCACACCGACGCCCTCGAACAGCTGCGCAGCGCGGTGCTCGCCGCCGAGCACCTCGGCGACGTCGCCGACCACCTCATCGGCCACTTCGTGGACCAGGCCCGCCGCTCCGGCGCGTCCTGGACGGACATCGGCAGGAGCATGGGCGTCACGAAGCAGGCGGCGCAGAAGCGCTTCGTCCCGAAGGGGCTGACGTCCGACCTCGACCCGCAGGACGGCTTCTCCCGGTTCACCCCGCGCGCCCGCAACATCGTCGTGGCGTCGATGAACGAGGCGCGGGCCGCGGGCAACGACCACATCGGCCCCGTGCACATGGTCCTCGGGCTGCTGTCCGAACCCGAGGGGCTCGGCGCGAAGGCGATCGTCGCGCAGGACGTCCTGCTCGACGCGGTCCGCCAGGCCGCGACGGAGGCGCTGCCACCGGAGTCCGAGAACGTCCCCGACCTCATCCCCTACGACGCGGACAGCAAGAAGGCCCTGGAACTCACCTTCCGCGAGGCGCTGCGCCTCGGCCACAACTACATCGGAACCGAGCACGTCCTGCTCGCCCTCCTCGAATTCGAGGACGGCACGGGCGTCCTCTCCGGCCTCGGCATCGACAAGGCGAAGGCCGAGGCGAACATCACCGAGGCGCTGAGCGCCATCGTCGCCGAGGAGGGATGAGTTCCGGGCGCCCGGGGAGTCCAACCCGGTATGGAGAAACGCATCAACGGAGCGGACCTGTGGGTCGAGACGTCCGGTGATCCGGCCGGCACGCCGATCCTGCTGGTGGGCAACACCATGCTCACCTGGCCGGACGACCTCTGCGCACGCCTGGCCGCCCTGCGCCGCTTCGTCGTCCGCTACGACCTGCGCGGAACCGGGCGGTCCCGTACCCCGGGCGCCGCCGCCGACCCCGAGGCCCCCGACCACACGCTGCGCGACCTGGTCGCCGACGCCGCCGGCGTCCTCGACGCACTGGACCTGCCGCGCGCGCACGTCGCGGGCCTCGGGGTCGGCGGCTGGATCGCCCAGCTCCTCGCCCTCGACCACCCGGACCGCGTGACCACCCTCACGCTCATCGCCACCAGGCCCACCGCGCCCGGTCCCAGCGACCCCGACCTGCCCGAGCACGCGCCCGAGCTGATGGCCCACTTCAGGAACCCGCCCGAGGTCGACTGGGCGGACCGCGAATCCGTCGTCGCCTTCATGCTGGAGAACGCGCGCCACATGTCCGGCCCGGAGTTCGACGAGGCCGAGGCCCGGGAGGCCATCGAACAGATCCACTACAGGACGCTCGCCACGCTCGACCCGGGCGTTGACCCGGGCGGGGCGCACCGCGCCGACCAGATGGCGACCGCCTTCGCCGCCCTCGACAGCGGCCCGCGCTGGCGCGAGCGCCTGGGCGGCATCACCGCGCCGACCCTGGTCGTCCACGGCGCGGACGACCCGTTCTTCCCCCTCGGCAACGCCCGCGCGCTGGCCGCCGAGATCCCCGGCGCGGAACTGCTCGTCCTGCCGGGCACCGGCAACGGGCTGCCGCGCCGCACATGGGACACGGTCGTCTCGGCGATGCTCCGCCACACGTCCTGAGGTGGCCCGAACCTGACGGGAATCGGCCCGTCCGCGGCTCGCGGGCGGGCGGCCCGGCCGGTGATCCTTGCGCTCGTGAACGTGATCGAACTACGCCAGTACCGACTCCATCCGGGACGCAGGGACGAACTCGTCGAGATCTTCGACCGGGAGTTCGTCGAATCGCAGGAGGAGGCGGGCATCGCCGTCCTCGGCCAGTTCCACGACCTCGACGATCCCGACAAGTTCGTGTGGCTTCGCGGCTTCGCCGACATGGCGGCGCGAGGGAAGGCCCTGCCCGCCTTCTACGACGGCCCCGTCTGGGCCGAGCACGGCCTGGCGGCGAGCGCCACGATGGTCGACGCGTCGGACGCCCGCCTCCTGCGGCCGCTGCGCGGCCTCCCGGACCCGCCGCCCCGTCCGCCGGCCGGCGCCGCCCCGCCGCGGACCCGGGTGACCGCGTTCCTCTGGTCGTTCGGCGAACGGCTGGCCGAGGCCGAGCCGGTCATGCGGGACGAGGTCGTCCCGCGGTTCGGCCCGGAAGCCCTGGCCTTCGCCACGCTGACCGCGGAGAACAACTTCCCCCGGCTGCCGCTGCGCACGGGAGACGGGCACGTCATTGTCATCACGACCGGCCCCGGCGCCGTGCCGGCCGGCCTTCCGGCGGGGATCCCGGAGCCCGAGCGGCTACGGCTCGCCCCCACCGGCCGGTCCCTCCTCGGCGCCGTGCATGAGGCGGAGGGCTAGGAAGAAGTCGACGCGGTCCTCCGGGCGGGAGAGGTCGCGGCCGGTGAGGTCCTGGACGCGCTGGATGCGGTACCGGACGGAGTTGACGTGCAGGTGGAGGCGTTCGGCGCAGCGCGTCCAGGAGCCGGAGTCCTGCAGCCACGTCTCCAGGGTCCGGACGAGGTCGGCGCCGTGGACCCGGTCGTACTCGTGCAGCGGGTCCAGGAGGCGGACCTTGAACATGTGGCGGACGTCGTCGGGGACGCTGGCGAGCAGCAGCACATGCGTGGCCAGCTCGTCGTGCCGGACCACGCAGACCGGGGACGGGCGGGTGGCGGCCAGCCGGCGCGCGTAGCGGGCCTCCTCGACGGCCGCGCGCAGGTCGGGGGCCGTCGCGACGTCGCTGACGCCGACCGCGATGCCGCCGCCCGCCAGGCCCGGTGCCAGCAGGCTCAGCGCGGCCTCGGCCTGCGCCGCGACGTCCTCCCCGGTCGCCGGGACGAGTGCGATGACCTCGTCGTCGAGCAGCCCCACCGCCCGCGGGCGGGGCAGGACCTCGGCGAGGACGGCGCGCAGCTCCTCCGGGCGCGGGGAGCCGCGCCCCGACGCGGCGACGGCCACGTACGGGCCGCCGGTCAGGCCCGCGTACCGCAGCCGGGCGGCGTCCCCGGCGGCGGCCGCCCCGACGACCTCCCGGTCCGGGTGCGCGGCGGCGTCCAGGCGGGCCTTCTCGATCGCGACGATCGCGGCGAGCTCGGAGGTGAGGGCGCGGCGTTCCGGGGGCCAGTCGCCGAAGTCGCCCTCGGAGGCGATGAACCAGTCCGCGACGCGCGACGCGGCGCCGGCCGCGACCGGGAAGACCGACATGCCGAGGTCCGGGACGTGGTGCGGCAGGCGCGGCGCGGTGAGGAACGCCGCGGCCAGTGCGGCGGGGTCGGCCGGGGGCGGCCCCGCGACGACCCGCCCGGTGGGGGCGAGGACGTGGCAGTGGCCGACCAGGTCGAGGACGGCGTCGAGGCCGGTGCCCTCGACCAGGCGGCGGTGCCGGTCCAGCACGGCGGTGAGGTCGGCGGCGCGGGCGCTGGACAGCTGCCGGACGACCTCCTCGGTCACGGTCGCGAACGCCACGTCCTCCGGCACCTTGAACAGCGGGAGCCGGTGCCGCCGGCAGGCGTCCACGAGGTCGCCCGGGATGGCGCCGAGCGTGAGGTCCCAGGCGGCGAGCCCCGAGACGCCCGCGTCGGCGAGGGCCCGGACGAACGTCTCCGAGTCGGCGGGGCCCGTCCGCCAGACCAGCCCGGTGAGCACCAGCTCGTGCCCGCGCAGGTAGCGGCCCGGGTCCAGCAGGTCGGTGGTGACGACCCACCTGATCGTGCGGTCCAGTTCGTCGTCCCCGGTGACGACCTCCAGCCGCAGCCGGGGCATGGCGAGCAGGGAACGCAGCCTCATGTGTAGCAAGCTACAAAAGCGCGGCGGGTGCGCGGGCCGCAGTTCGGAGCTCCTGTCCCTCGACCCGCCCGCGGGCGGCTGTGTCTACTGGCAGGCGTGAAGGTCGGTGAGGCGGAGCTGGCGGCGTGCTGCGCGTCCCGCCGGTGGCTCGCGGCGGTCGCCGCGCGGCCCCGCGACGATCTGGCGGCGCTGCGCGAGACGTCGCGGCGGGTGCTGCGCGAACTGGAGTGGGCGGACATCGAGGAGGCGCTCGCCGCCCATCCCCGCATCGGGGAGCGCGCGGAGGGCGGGACCAGGGAGGCCGGCTGGTCGCGGCAGGAGCAGTCCGGGGTGGACGGCGCGGCGGCGGACCTCAGGGCCGCGCTCTTCGAGGGCAACCGCGCCTACGAGGAGCGTTTCGGGCACGTGTTCCTGATCCGGGCGTCCGGCCGTTCCGCGCTGGAGATGCTGGGTGAGCTGCGCGAGCGGCTGGGTAATGACGCGGAGACCGAACGGCGGGTCGTCCGGGCGGAACTGGCCGAGATCGTCGACCTGCGGCTGGCCCGGCTCGCCCGGGGAACCGGCGCGGAGGGGGAGGACCCATGAGCCTGTCGACGCACGTGCTGGACGCGGCGAAGGGCCTGCCGGCGGCGGGCGTGGCCGTCCGGCTGGACCGGCGGGCGGACGACGGCACCTGGACGGCGCTGGCCGAGGCGCGCACCGACGCCGACGGCCGCATCAGGGAGTGGGACGCGCGGCCCGGGGCCGGTGTGCACCGGCTGACGTTCGACACGGCGGGCCTGTCGGACTTCTACCCGGAGGTCACCGTGGCGTTCACGATCACCGATCCGGGGCGGCACCACCACGTCCCGCTGCTGATCAGCCCGTTCGCGTACTCGACCTATCGAGGGAGTTGACGGCGATGGCCGTCGTGCTGGGCCCCAACCGCTACGGCAAGGCGGAGACGAGGGTCCTCCGCGTCACCCGGGACGGGGACACGCACCGGATCAAGGACGTCAACGTCAGCGTGGCCCTGTCCGGCGCCATGGAGGAGGTGCACCTGACCGGCGACAACGCGGCGGTCCTGCCGACCGACAGCCAGAAGAACACCGTGTTCGCGTTCGCGAAGAAGCACGGGATCGCGGCGATCGAGGACTTCGGCCTGCTGCTCGCGCGGCACTTCGCCGGCTCCCAGCCGACGATCTCGCACGCCCGGGTCGAGATTTACGAGTACGGCTGGGAGCGGATCACGGGCGGGCACTCGTTCGTCCGGAACGGCGGGGAGGTCCGCACGGCGGTCGTGCACACCGACGGCGAGGGCGGCGGCGAGTCGGTGGTCTCCGGCCTCACGGACCTGGTCGTCCTCAACTCGACCGGCAGCGAGTTCCACGGGTTCGTCCAGGACGAGTACACGACCCTCGCTCCGACCGACGACCGGATCCTCGCCACCGCCGTGACGGCCCGGTGGCGCCACCGGGGCACGGACACGCGCTGGGACGACTCCTACCGCGCCGCCCGCGAGGCCCTCCTCGTGGCGTTCGCCGAGACGCACAGCCTGTCGCTCCAGCAGACCCTCTTCCAGATGGGACGCCGGGTCCTGGAGGAACGGGCGGAACTCTGCGAGGTGCGGCTGTCGATGCCCAACAAGCACCACTTCCTCGTCGACCTGGAGCCGTTCGGCATGGACAACGACAACGAGGTCTATTTCGCCGCCGACCGCCCGTACGGGCTCATCGAGGGAACCGTCCTCGCCGACGACGCCCCGCCCGCGCCGTCCGCCTGGAACTGAGAGAGCGAGGGCCTGGAACATGGACTTCCTGCGACCGGCGACCTGGGCGGACGCCCTCGCCGCGAAGGCGGAGCGGCCGGGCGCGCTGCCCCTGCAGGGCGGCACCGACGTCATGGTCGAGATCAACTTCGACGTGCGGCGGCCGGAGGCGCTGCTGGACCTGACCCGCGTCCGCGAGCTGGCCGACTGGGACACGGTCGGCCGGGACACGGCCGGCGGGCGGCTGCGCGTCGGCGCCGGGGTGACCTACACCCGGCTGATCGAGGAGCTGGGCGACCGGCTGCCCGGCCTCGCGCAGGCGTCCCGGACGGTCGGCTCGCCGCAG
The DNA here is from genome assembly GCF_004349245.1 of Actinomadura sp. 6K520. Taxonomy (GTDB): domain Bacteria; phylum Actinomycetota; class Actinomycetes; order Streptosporangiales; family Streptosporangiaceae; genus Spirillospora. The sequence continues at coordinate 17,344 of NZ_SMLC01000083.1, forward strand.
ATCCGCAACCGCGGCACGGTCGGCGGGAACCTCGGCGCGGCGTCCCCCGCGGGGGACGGCCATCCGCCGCTGCTGGCGGGCGGCGCCGAGGTCGAGGCCGAGTCGGCGGCGCGCGGCGTCCGGATGATCCCGGCGGCGGACTTCTTCGTCGGCGTGAAGCGCAGCGCGCTGGAGCCCGACGAGCTGATCCGCGCGTTCTGGACGCCCCCCGCGTCCGGCCCGCAGTACTTCTCCAAGATCGGCACCCGGAACGCGATGGTGATCGCGGTGTGCTCGTTCGCGGTCGCGCTGCACCCGGGAGAGCGGCGCGTCGGGACGGGCCTCGGCTCGGCCGCCCCGACGCCGCGCTGGGCCACCGCCGCCGAGGAGTTCGTCTCCGGCGAGCTGGACTGGGCCGGCCGTGGCCCGCTGGGCGAGGCGGCGGCACGGCGGTTCGGCGAGCTGGTGACGGAGGCGGCGGCGCCGATCGACGACGTCCGGGGGACGGGCGACTACCGGAGGCACGCCTTGGCGGTGCTGGCGCGCCGCACCCTGACCTGGGCCTGGAACGACCACCGGAACGCGGGAAGGAGGGCCTCCTGATGCGCGTGAACGTCACCGTCAACGGCTCCGCCGAGGCCGTGGACGACGTGTGGGAGGGCGAGAGCCTGCTCTACATGCTCCGGGAGCGGATGGGCCTCCCCGGCTCGAAGAACGCGTGCGAGCAGGGCGAGTGCGGGTCCTGCACGGTCTACCTGGACGGTGTCCCGGCGTGCGCGTGCCTCGTCGCGGCCGGGCAGGTGGAGGGACGGGACGTCCGCACCGTCGAGGGGCTCGCCGAGCGGTCGCCCGGCGAGCCCTTCGACCGGCAGGGCGAGCGGCTCGATCCCGTGCAGGAGGCGTTCGCCGAGACCGGCGCCGTCCAGTGCGGGTTCTGCACGCCCGGGCTGATCGTCCAGGCGCACGACCTGATCGAGCGGAACCCCGCGCCGACCGACGCCGAGATCCGCGAGGCGCTCGCCGGCAACCTGTGCCGCTGCACCGGCTACGAGAAGATCCTGGACGCGGTGCGCCTCGCCGCCGAGCGGAAGGCCGCCGCGACATGACCCCACACACGACCCCCGACACGACCCACGGCACGACCCACGGCAAGACCATCGTCATCGACAACGCCCACGTCGTCACCGTCTCCGGCGCGGAGCACCCGGGCGGGCACATCGTGGTCGAGGGCGACCGGATCACGGCCGTCGGCCCGGGGCCGGCGCCGCCCGCGCCCGGCGCCGAGCGGATCGACGGCACCGGATGCCTCGCCACCCCCGGCCTCATCAACACCCACCACCACCTCTACCAGTGGGCGAGCCAGGGCCTGGCCGTCGACAGCACCCTGTTCGAGTGGCTGACGACCCTCTACCGGCCCTGGTCGAAGATGGACGCCGAGGTCGTGTCCGGCGCGGCGTCCGCGGCGCTCGGATGGCTCGCCAAGTCGGGCTGCACCACGTCCACCGACCACCACTACCTGTTCCCCAGCGGGCGCGGCGACCTGTTCGCGGCGGAGATCGGCGCCGCGGCCGAGATCGGCGTGCGGTTCCACCCGTGCCGGGGCTCGATGGACCGCGGGCGGTCGCAGGGCGGGCTGCCCCCGGACGAGGTGGTGGAGGACCTCGACACGATCCTCGCGGAGACGGCCGCCGCGATCGACCGGTACCACGACCCCTCGCCCGGTTCCATGCTCCGCGTCGCCGTCGCGCCCTGCTCCCCGTTCACCGTCAGCCGGGACCTGCTGGTCGAGTCGGCTCGGCTGGCCCGCGACAAGGGCGTCCGCCTGCACACCCACCTCGCCGAGACGCTCGACGAGGAGGAGCACACCGCGGAGCAGTTCGGCATGACGCCGACCGAGTTCATGGACTCCCTCGGCTGGCTCGGCCCCGACGTGTGGTTCGCGCACTGCGTCCACCTCCACGACACCGACATCAAACGGCTCGCGGAGACGGGCACCGGCACGGCGCACTGCCCCAGTTCCAACGCGCGCCTCGGCGCCGGCATCGCCCGCGTGTCCCGCCTGCTGGAGGAGGGCGCGACGGTCGGCCTCGGCGTGGACGGCTCCGCGTCGGCGGAACTCGTCCCGCTCGCCGGGGAGATCCGCCAGGCGCTCTACATGCAGCGCGCCCGCCACGGGCCCACCGCGCTGACCGCGCGGCAGGCCCTGCACATGGCGACGCTCGGCGGTGCCCGCTGCCTCGGCCGCGAGGACGAGCTCGGCGCCCTCGAACCGGGCAAGCTCGCCGACATCGCGCTGTGGCGGGTGGACGGCTTCCACGCGGCCGTCGACGATCCCGTGGTCGCGTTCGCGTTCGGGCAGACCCCGCCGCTGCGGCGCCTGCTCGTCGGCGGGCGGACGGTCGTGGCCGACGACACGCTCGTCACCGTCCCGCAGGACGAGGCCGGGCGGCGCGGCGCCGCCGCCTACCGCCGCCTGATGCGTCTCGCGGAGGAGGTGCTCTGATGGCGTCGCCGGTGCGAAGCCCCGGCCGGGTCGCCGCCCCGGGACACGGAGGCGTCGGGGACAGCCCCCTGCGGCCGGACGGGACGCTCAAGGTCGCGGGCGAGTTCGCGTACGCGTCCGACCTGTGGATGGACGGGATGCTGTGGGGCGCGACGCTGCGCAGCCCGCACCCCCGCGCCCTGATCACGTCGATCGACATCGGACCCGCTCTCGCGCTGCCCGGCGTCCGGGCCGTCCTCACCCACGAGGACGTGCCGGGACGCAAGATGTTCGGCATCGACCGCACCGAGGACCAGCCCGTCCTCGCCGTCGACCAGGTCCGGCACGAGGGCGAGCCGGTCGCGCTCGTCGCCGCCGACCACCCCGAGACCGCGCGGCGCGCGATGGAGCGGATCGCCGTCGGCTACGAGGTGCTGGCGCCGATCACCGATCCGCGCGCGGTGCTCGCCGATCCGGAGGGGCTGAAGGTCCAGGACCGCGGCGGCATCACCCGCCACCAGCCGGTGCGCGTCGGCGACGTGACCGCCGCGCGGGCCGAGGCGGACGTCGTCGTGTCCGGCGAGTACGAGGTCGGGATCCAGGACCAGGCGTTCCTCGGGCCCGAGTCCGGGCTGGCGGTCCCGGCCGAGGACGGCGGCCTCGACCTCTACGTGTCCACGCAGTGGATCCACAACGACCTCAAGCAGATCGCGCCGTGCCTCGGCCTCGCCGAGGACCAGATCCACATGACGCTCGCGGGCGTCGGCGGCGCGTTCGGCGGGCGCGAGGACCTGTCGATGCAGATCCACGCGGGGATGCTCGCCCTGCACACCGGCAGGCCCGTCAAGATGTCGTACAACCGGTACGAGTCGTTCTTCGGGCACGTCCACCGCCATCCCGCCCAGATGCGGTACGAGTACGGCGCCACGGCGGACGGGCGGCTCCTCTACGCCGACGTCGAGATCGTCCTGGACGGCGGCGCGTACACGTCGTCCACGATGAACGTCACGGGCAACGCGGCCTCGCTCGGCGTGGGCCCGTACGAGATCCCCAACATCAGGATCGACGCGTACGGCGTCTACACCAACAACCCGCCGTGCGGCGCGATGCGCGGGTTCGGCGCCGTGCAGGCGTGCTTCGCCTACGAGTCGATGATGGACCGGCTCGCCGCGGCCTGCGGGCTCGACCCGGTCGAGATCCGCCGCCGCAACGCCGTCACGCAGGGGTCCAGGCTCGCGACCGGGCAGGTCATCGACTCCCCGGCACCGCTCGCGGAGATGCTGACCCGGCTGGAGGCGATGCCGATGCCGCCGCCGCTCGACGCGTCCGACCTCCGGAACCTGCCGGGCGGTGTGGCGCAGACCACGCACGGCGAGGGGGTCGTGCGGGGCGTCGGCTACGGCGTCGGGATCAAGAACATCTGCTTCTCCGAGGGGTTCGACGACTACTCCACCGCCCGCGTCCGGCTGGAGGTCATCGGCGGCGAGGCCACCGCGCTCGTGCACACCGCCGCCGCCGAGGTCGGGCAGGGGCTCGTCACCGTCCAGGCGCAGATCGCCCGGACGGAGCTGGGGGTGCAGAAGGTCACGATCGACCCGGCCGACGACCGGGTGGGCGACGCCGGCTCCTCCAGCGCGTCCCGGCAGTCGTACATGACGGGCGGCGCGGTCAAGGCGGCCTGCGAGGCGGTGCGCGCCGAGCTGCTCGCGCTCGCCGCCCGCCGCCTCGGCCGGGACGGCCCCGACGACCTCGGTGTCGCCGGCGGGAAGATCGTCTCGCGGGCGGACGGCGTGCTCGGCACCATCGAGGACGTCCTCCGCGACGAGGTCGTCGAGCACACCCGCGAGTACCACCACCGGCCCACCACCGCCCTCGACCCCGTCACCGGGCAGGGCAGCAGCCACACCCAGCTCGCCCTGTGCGTCCACCGGGCCGTGGTCGACGTGGACGTCGACCTCGGGCTCGTCAAGGTCGTGGAGATGGCCGCCGTCCAGGACGTCGGCAAGATCATCAACCGGACGGGGGTCGAGGGCCAGATCCACGGCGGCTCCGCGCAGGGCCTCGGCCTCGCGCTGATGGAGGAGATCGTCGTGACGGACGGCCTCGTCCGGAACCCGTCGTTCACCGACTACCTGATCCCGACGATCCTCGACATGCCGCCGATGCGGCTCGACATCCTGGAGAACCCCGACCCCGCCGCCCCCTACGGGCTGCGGGGCGCCGGGGAGCCGCCGACGCTGTCGTCCACGCCCGCCGTCGTCGCCGCGATCCGGGACGCGACCGGCAAGGCGCTCAACCGGGTCCCGGTCCGGCCCGAGCACATCGTGCGAGGCGCCCCGTGGACGGCCTGACGATACGGTCGCGGCGGACCGTCCTGCCCGAGGGGGAACGTCCCGCCGCCGTGTCCGTCCGGGGCGGGCGGATCGCGGCGATCTCCCCGTACGAGTCCGGCGACCCGCCCGGTGCCGTCGTGGACCTCGGCGACGTCGCGCTGCTGCCCGGCCTGGTCGACACCCATGTCCACGTCAACGAGCCGGGACGCACCGAATGGGAGGGCTTCGCCACCGCGACCCGCGCCGCCGCGTCGGGCGGCGTCACCACCCTCGTCGACATGCCGCTGAACTCGCTGCCGCCCACCGTCGACCCGGCCGCGCTGGCCGCCAAGCGCGCCGCCGCCGCCGCCGCGGGGGCGTGCGCGGTGGACACCGGCTTCTGGGGCGGCGCGATTCCGGGGAACCTGGCCTCGCTGCGCCCGCTGCACGACGCGGGCGTCTTCGGGTTCAAGTGCTTCATGTCCGACTCGGGCGTCCCGGAGTTCCCGCCGCTCCCGCCGGACGGGATGCGGGACGCGTTCCGGGAGATCGCCTCGTTCGGCGGGCTGGTCCTCGTCCACGCCGAGGACCCCGCGTCGCTGGCCGCGCCGGCCGGCGGCGGCTACGCGGAGTTCCTGGCCTCGCGCCCGCCGTCCGCCGAACGCCGCGCCGTGGAGCGGGTCGTCCGGCTGGCGGAGGAGACGGGGGCGCGCGCGCACATCCTGCACGTGTCCGCCGCCGACTGCCTGGACGTCCTGGCGAAGGCGCAGGCGGACGGCCTCCCGGTCACCGCCGAGACCTGCCCGCACTACCTCACCCTGACGGCCGAGGACGCCCGGAGCCCCGCGTACAAGTGCTGCCCGCCCATCCGGGAGGCGGCCAACCGCGAGGCCCTGTGGCAGGGCCTCGCCTCGGGGACCATCTCCTGCGTCGTCTCCGACCATTCGCCCTGCACGCCCGAGCTGAAACGCGGTGACTTCGCCACCGCGTGGGGCGGCATCTCGTCGCTCCAGCTCGGCCTCCCCGTCGTCTGGACGGCCGCGCGGGCACGCGGCCACCCGCTCCACTCCGTCGTCCGCTGGATGTCCGAGGCGCCCGCCGCCCTGGCCGCCGTGCCGGGCAAGGGCGCGATAGCGGTCGGCGACGACGCCGACCTCATCGCCTTCGCCCCCGACGAGACCTTCACCGTCACCCCGCCGGCCCTGCACCACCGCCACCCCGGCACCCCCTACGAAGGCCGCACGCTGGCCGGGGTCGTCCACACCACCTGGCTGCGCGGCGTGCCCGTCACCGGCTCACCCACGACCGGCTCACCCACCACCGGCGCGCCCGCCGGTCGGCTGCTCACCCGGGGGTCGCGATGACCGCCTTCACGTCCCTGCCGGACCTGGCCGTCCGCACCCTGGGCGGGTCCGTCGTCGCCGCCAGCGACGAGTCGTTCGCGGAGAAGGAGAACCTCCTCAACCCGTGGGCTCCGGCGTTCTCCCCGGAGACGTTCGGGCCGAAGGGCCAGGTGTACGACGGGTGGGAGACCGCCCGCCGCCGCGGCCCCGGCCACGACTGGGCGCTGGTCCGGCTCGGCATGCCCGGCGTCGTCCGCGGCGTCGTGATCGACACCGCCTGGTTCCGGGGCAACTTCCCGCCGCACGCGTCCGTGGAGGCGTGCGCCGTGGACGGCTACCCGGCCGACCTCTCCGGCGCCGACTGGGTGGAGATCGTCCCGAAGAGCCCGCTGAAGGGCGACAGCGCCCACGCCTTCGAGGTGGACGCGGAGCGCCTGTTCACCCACGTCCGGCTCAACATGTTCCCCGACGGGGGCATCGCGCGGCTCCGCGTGCACGGCGACGTCGTCGCCGACCCCCGCCTCCTGACCGGCCTCACGGCCGACCTCGCCGCCCTGGAGAACGGCGCCCGCGTGGTCGAGTGCTCGGACATGTTCTACTCCTCGCCCGACAACATGCTGTTCCCCGGCCTGGCGCGCAACCAGGCGGAAGGCTGGGAGACCGCCCGCCGCCGCGACGGCGGCAACGACTGGGCGGTGATCCGGCTCGCCGCCCCGGGAACGATCCGGCTCGCCGAGATCGACACCGCGAACCTGAAGTTCAACGCACCCGCCCAGGCCGCCCTCTCCGGGCTGGACGCCCGCGTGGGGGAGACCTGGAGCCCCCTCCTCCCGAGAACGGGCCTCCTGCCCGACACCCGCCACCGCTTCCGCCTCACCACACCGGAGGTCACCCACGTCCGCCTGGACATCCACCCGGACGGCGGCATAGCCCGCCTCCGGCTCCTCGGCGACCTGGCCCCGGACGCCGAACGGGCCCTCACCGCCAGGTGGGATCGGCTGCGCGGCGGTTGAGAGCGCCGCGTCCCGGCGGTGGGGGCCCGTCTCCGGGGCCGCCTCAGGCGGTCTCGGTGGGGTCCTCCTCCAGGAGGTCGTCGAACTCGCCGTCCTTGACGCCCGCGATGAAGGCGTCCCACTCGGCCTCGGTGAAGTAGAGGATCGGGCCCTCCGGCTTCTTGGCGTCGCGCATGACGACGGCCCGCTCACCGAAGTCCTTGTGCTGGACGGGGACGTCCTTCCCATCGATGAACTCGATGATGACCCCGTCGCTGAGGATCGGTTCCTGCTCGGTCACTGGCACACCTTCTTCGTCCTGACGCTGGTCGGGACCCAGGCTAGTGGGATGAGACCCACGGCACACGGAAAGCGGCCCGGCGAGGACGGTGCGTGCGGGCGGGCCGGGACCGTCCGGGCCGCCCGGCACTCAGCGGTCGATGAGCAGGCGGGCGGCGGAGATCTCCAGGCGGGCCTGGATCTCCTCGGCGGTGGCGTTGCCGCGCAGCATCTCGATCATCTCCATGGTCCAGATGCCGGAGAGCGCGCGGGCCACCAGGCGGCGGGGGTCGTCGGCGGGGACGGTGTCCGGGCGGCCGGACGCGGCGAGCAGCAGCATCCCGGTCATCCGGTCGCCGAAGTCGGTCTTCACGTCCGAGAGCAGCAGCGAGCGGATCAGCGCCTCGGCCAGCTCTGGTTCGCGCATCAGGCCGCGGGTCGCGCGCATCAGCACCTCCACGGCGCGCTGCGGCGGGTCGCCGGCGCGCGGCGGGCGGCGCTCGATGCTCGCCTCAAGCAGGTCGAGCTCTTCGCTCACGACGGCGACGACCAGGTCCATCTTGGACGGGAAGTAGCGGTACAGGGTGCCGAGGGCGACCCCCGCGCGCTCGGAGACGGTGCGCATCTGCATCGCCTCGATGCCGCCGCGGGACGCCAGCGCCGCCGCCGCCTGCACGATACGCTTGCGCCGCTGGTGCTGGCTGCGCGAGCGCACGCTCTGCCCCGCCTGCCCCGCCTGTCCCGCGGGCTGACCCCGGGTCTCGTCCCCGGTCACCGTCGGCTCTGCGGTCACGGTCGATCCCTCCTGAGCGGGCGTGGTCGCCCGACGTGTCCCGCCAAGGATACAGGCCATGAGAACGTGTTATCTGATCCGTGGCGGAGGGCGGTCCGGCCCGGTTCCTTCGGCCGGCCGGTGAACCTTGCAAACGCTAGGAGAACCTGCCCGCGATCGTGCCCGATCATGCCTCTGGACACAGACTAGAATCTGTTCTACTTTTTCGCCGTGGGGTCGGCCCGGGAGGGGGCAGGGTGAGCGTCGCGGCACTGCTGGAGGCAAGGGCGGACGACGGCCGCCCGGGGCTGCGCCGGGCCGGCGGTGACCGCGCGCTGGCCGCCGGTGCCGAGCTGGTGCTGCGCACCCGGTTCTCGGCGTCCGCCGTCCTGCCCGACGTGCGCGCGCACGGCTGCACCTACCTGCACTACGTCGGCAAGGCGCTCTCGTACCGCCGGTTGACCGCGGAGGACGCGGCCGGGTTCCGGGCGGAGTTCGCGAAGCGCGGCCGGCTGCACCTCCTGGAACGGAGCGGATGAGTGGACTTCAATCTCGACGAGACCCAGCAGGAGATCAAGAAGCTGGCGGCCGGTCTGCTGGAGCGCGAGGCGACCCAGGAGCGGCTGGAGGGCTTCGAGAAAAGTGACGCGGCCTATGACGCGGCGACCTGGAAGGCCCTCGCCCAGGCGGGGCTGCTCGGGATCGTCCTGCCGGAGGACGCGGGCGGCGCGGGCCTCGGGCCGGTCGAGCTGGCGGTCATCCTGCGGGAGATCGGCCTCAAGGTCGCGCCCGTTCCGGTGTACGCGTCGCTGGCGCTCGCGGCCGTCCCGATCGGGCTGCACGGCACGGCCGGGCAGAAGGCGCTGCTGAGCCCGCTGACCGAGGGCGAGACGGTGCTGACGGGCGCGTACCGCGAGGTCGGCCCGGCCGGGGAGGTCGCGACGACCGCGCGCCGGGACGGCGACGGCTTCGTCCTGGACGGCGTGAAGACGTTCGTCCCGTACGCACGGGAGGCGTCGCGGATCCTGGTGCCCGCCCGCGTCGAGGGTGAGGGCGTCGGGGTCTTCCTCGTCGAGCCGTCCGCCGCGGCGATCACGCCTCAGCCGTCCGCGACGAGCGAGCCGCTGTCGCGCGTCGCGCTCGACGGCGCCCGGGTCGCCCCGGACGCCCTCCTCGGCGGCACGGCAGACGGCGCCGCGTGGGACACGCTGCGCCGCTCGGCGGTCGCGGGCGCGGTCGCCCTCTCGTCCGGCGTCATCGAGGGCGCGCTGTCGCTGACCACGGAGTACGTCAAGACGCGGGAGCAGTTCGAGCGCGCCCTCGCCGAGTTCCAGGCCGTCACGATGCAGATCGGCGACGTCTACATCGCCAAGCGCGCGCTCGACGTGGCCGTCTGGGCGGGCGTGTGGCGGCTCGCCGAAGGCGCCGCCGACACCGACGAGGTCCTCGCCGTCGCCGCCTACAACGCCTGCGATCCCGTCGTGCAGGCCCTCTACACCTGCCAGCACCTGCACGGCGGCATCGGCCTGGACGTCACCTACCCGCTGCACCGCTACTTCGCCTGGGGCAAGCAGTGCGCGCACCTGCTCGGCGGCGCGGAGGGCGCCCTGGACACGCTGGGCGCGCTCGTCCCACAGGAGGCCTGATGTTCATCGATCTGACCGACGAGCAGAAGAAGCTCCGCGCCGAGCTGCGCGAGTACTTCGAGAACTGCCTGGACGCGGAGCAGCGGGCCGCGATCCTGGCGGACCCGTTCGGCCCCGCCTACATGGAGCACTGCCGGCGCCTCGGCCGCGACGGGATGCTCGGCGTCGCGCTGCCGAAGGAGTACGGCGGCCGCGGCTACGGCCCCGTCGAGCAGACGATCTTCGCCAACGAGATCGCCCGCGCCGAGGTGACCTACCCGCTCATCACGCTGAACTCCGTCGCCCCGACGATCCTGCAGTACGGGACGGACGCGCAGAAGGAGTTCTTCATCCCGCGCATCCTCGCGGGGGAGTGCCACTTCGCGATCGGCTACAGCGAGCCGGGCGCGGGCACCGACCTCGCCGCCCTGCGCACGACGGCCGTGCGGGACGGCGACCACTACGTCGTGAACGGCCAGAAGATCTTCACGTCCGGCGCGCACCACTCCGACTACGTGTGGCTCGCCGCCCGCACCGACCCGGACGCGAAGAAGCACAAGGGCATCTCGATGCTCATCGTCGACTGCAGGGACCCCGGCTTCTCCTGGACGCCGATCATCACGATGGACGGCCGCCACCACACCAACTCGACGTACTTCGAGGACATCCGCGTCCCGGCGGACATGCTGATCGGCGGGGAGAACAAGGGCTGGGACCTCATCGTCAACCAGCTCAACCACGAGCGGGTCACGCTCGGGCCCGCCGGCAACATCGGCCACACCCACGTGCGGTTCGAGCGCTGGGCCCGCACCACCGCCGGCCGGGACGGCCGGCCGCTGATCGAGGAGCCCGCCGTCCGCCGCGCCGTCGCGCGGGTCTACGCCTACCTGCGCGTCAACGAGCTGCTCAACTGGCAGGTCGCCGCGAACCAGGACCTCGGCTGGCTGGGCGCGCCGGACGCGTCCGCGACCAAGATCTACGGCTCGGAGCGGGTGCAGGAGGTCGGCCGGATCGTCGGCGACGTCCTCGCCCGGTACGGCGACCCCGGTGACCCGGTGACCGCGGAGTTCATCGAGGCCACCGACCGCCTGGCCAAGGGCGCGCTGGTGCTGACGTTCGGCGGCGGCGTCAACGAGATCCAGCGCGAGCTGATCGCGATGATCGGCCTCGGCCTGCCCCGCGCCCCCCGCTGACCCCGTGCCTCCGCGGTGGTCGCGTTCCCTCGTGATGATCAGCGCTGGGGGTAGTTGAGGCTCTCCTCCAGCAGCGCGAAGGTCTGGTCGACGGTCTCCGACATCGTGCCGAACGCGCTTCCGTGCCTGCGTATCGTCTCGGCGGCGGCCTGGAAGGCGGCGGAGGCGGCGGCGGCGATGACGTGCGGGCGCAGGTCGGTGGCGGGGTCGACGCCGAGCCGCTCGGCGACGAAGTCGATCAGGATGGCCTGCTTCTTCTGCGCGTGCTCCAGGGAGCCGGCCATCAGCGCGGGGCTGTCGTTCGTCATCGACAGCATGCACTGGAAGCGCCCGGGATCGAAGCCGAGTTCACCGGCCTCGCACGCGCGGGCGATCACGACGACCGCGCGGCGCAGCGCCGTCATGATCGGCTCGTCGGCGGGCCGCTCGGCGAGCGCCGCCAAGATGGCGCGGGTCTGCTCGTCCTGGAAGGTGAGCGCGACGTCCTCTTTCGAGGCGAAGTAGCGGAAGAACGTGCGGGACGAGACGTCCACGGCGTCGGCGATCTCCTCGACGGTGGTGGCGTCGAACCCCTTCTCGGAGAACAGGTCGAAGGCCGCGTCGACGAGGGCCTCGCGCGTGCGCTGCTTCTTGCGTTCGCGCCTGCCCTGGGGCTGGGGTCCGGGACCGGCGGTCCCCTTCTCGGCGCCGGTCTCGGGGGCGGTCGCGGTCATGTGCGCACTGTAGTCGGCGGCCGATCCCCCGCCAAGAGACAGTGGGAAAATGTTGTCGCAATGTGACCGATGTCGCTCCACGACAAGAGGCGGTTGACGACAAGTGTCATCTCATGACACTTTAGCCATCTGCCAATTCGGAGGGATATCGACCGATGACTCATTCCACCGGCGCCGGCACGCTCGATCCCGGTGCCGTCCGCGTCCCGCCGCACGAGAGGGCGCCGCGGCGCACGGCCCGGAGGGGCCGCGGCCACCCGTGGCTCACGCTCGTCGCCGTCGCGCTCGGCGTGATGATGGTCGGGCTGGACGCGACCGTCGTCTCCATCGCCAACCCCGCGATCGCCGCGGACCTCGGCGCGAGCCTGTCCGGCCTCCAGTGGGTGACCAACGCCTACCTGCTGGCGCTCGCCGTCACGCTGATCCCCGCCGGGAAGATCGCCGACAGGTTCGGGCGCAGGCGGACGTTCCTCGCCGGCGTGGTCGGGTTCGCGGTCTCCTCGGTGCTGATCGGGCTGTCCGGCGGCCTCGGCGCCGTCATCTTCTGGCGCGTCGTGCAGGGCTTCGCGGGGGCGCTCCTGCAGCCCGCGAGCCTCGCCATCCTGCGCAACACGTTCCCGGCCGAGCGGCTCAACACCGCGATCGGCGTCTGGGGCTCCACGCTCGGCATCTCCATCGCGGGCGGGCCGATCGTCGCCGGGCTGCTGGTCGAGAACGTCAACTGGGAGTCGGTCTTCTTCCTCAACGCTCCGCTGGGCGTCGTTGCGCTCCTCGTCGGGCTGTGGGTGATCCGCGAGTCGCGGGACGAGGACGCCGCCGGCTCCTTCGACCTGCCCGGCGTCGCGCTGCTCAGCGGCGCGCTGTTCGGCCTCGTCTGGGGCCTGATCAGGGCCGGGGAGGACGGTTTCGGAGATGTGGTCCCGCTGGTGTCGTTCGCCGTGTCCGCCGTCCTGTTCGCCGGGTTCGTGTGGCACGAACTGCGCGTCGAGCGTCCGCTGCTCCCGCTCGGGCTGTTTCGCTCGGCGTCGCTGTCGGCGGCGACCGGGCTCATCGTCCTCGGCTTCTTCGCGATGTTCGGGACGATCTTCTTCATCACCCTCTACCTGCAGCAGGTCCACGGGATGAGTCCGGTGGAGGCCGGCGTGCGGCTGCTGCCGATGACCGCCGTGTTCATCGTCGCCTCACCGGTCGCGGGCGCGCTGACGAGCCGTTTCGGGCCGCGGGTGCCGCTCGCGATCGGCATGGCCTTCACCGCGGTCGCGCTGTTCGGCCTGTCCCGCATCGGGGTGGCGGCGCCCTATGTCGAGCTCTGGCCGTGGTTCGTGCTCATCGGGCTGGCGTTCGGCATGGTGATCGTCGCCGGTACCGAGGCCATCGTCGGCAACGCCCCCGCGCACCTGGCCGGTGTCGCGGGCGGGCTGCAGCAGACCGCCGCGCAGGTCGGCGGCGTCCTCGGGACGTCGGTCCTCGGGGTGCTGCTGTCCACCAGGGTCGGCGACGTGCTGTTCGGGCGGCTGACGGACGCGGGCGTCCCTGGCGACGCCGCGCAGCGGCTCACGGGCCAGGGCGGGATCGTCTCGCAGGGCGTCGCGCCGGTCCCGCCGGGCACCCCGGGTCCGGCCGCCGAGGCGATCACCACCGGGAGCCACCTCGCGTTCATGGACGGCTTCCAGACCTCGCTGACCGTCGCCGGGGCGGTCGCCGCCACGGCGATCCTCGCGGCTCTGCTGGTCCGGCGCGGGTCCGCCCCGGTCGAGGGCGCCGCCGCGGTGTGAGGCGGGCGGTCAGCCGCCGCTCGGCGACGGCGCCGGGTTGGTCGTCGGGCTGGGGGCCGGGGTGCCGGAGCCGCCGGTGCCCGGGTCGTCGGAGGGCGGGTCCGCCGGGGTGTCCGGCGGCGGGGTCGTGGGG
>NZ_SMLC01000084.1 GCF_004349245.1 Actinomadura sp. 6K520
GGTATGGAAGCGCGGTAACGTGTGGAGTTGACCGGTACTAATAGGCCGAGTGGCTTGAACACACAATTCGTTCAAGGTGAATCGCTGTGTGAGTTGTTCGCGTCCCTGTGTGGTTCTCAGGAAACAATCCTGGGTGACCCGTGGTTGTATAATTGAATGCTGAGCCGTTGTGTTTGGATGTTGACTTGCCCGCCTTCGGGTGGTGCGTTGAGACGTTCGGTGGTTTTGGCGAAGGGGAAACACCCGGTTCCATTCCGAACCCGGAAGTTAAGCTCTTCAGCGCCGATGGTACTGCATGGGAGACTGTGTGGGAGAGTAGGACACCGCCGGACTTATATTAAGGGGAGGGCTCCGCCGTTACGGCGGGGCCCTTCCTCATTTCTTGGGGCCGCTTACTCGTCCTTCATCGCCGCGGTGGAAGAACTCACTCTTGCCGGGTGGGCCGCGGCGACGAAGAGGACGAGTGCGACGGCACCGGCCAAGCCCGAGATGAGGGGGAGCAGTCCGGGTCCGGCGGTGTCCAGGACCGCGCCACCGACCGCTCCGCCGATGGCCACGCCGATGTAGGTGCCGGATGTGTTGAGGGCCAGGGCCTGCGTGGCGACGGGGCCGGCGAGCATGTGCAGCCTGGCCTGGACGGCCGGGGAGTTCCAGAACGCGGCGCCGCCCCAGATCGTCAGGATCCCCAACAGGGGAAGAACCGAGATCGGACGCAGCGGCCACAGCGCGGTCAACGCGAGCATCGTGACGAGGAACGCCCCTATTCCAGCGATGAGCGTGCGGTCGGCGCCCCACGCGTCGATGGCGCGTCCCCCCGCCCAGATCCCCACCATGCCGGCGAGCCCGGAGCAGGCGAAGAAGACGCCGCGGTCGGTCATGTCCGCGTTCGCGAGCGCGGCGGTGAACGGTGCAAGGTACGTCAGCAGCATCATCGAACCGGACATCAACACGACGTTGGCCAGCAGGCCGAGAGAGATGGCCGGACGGCCGAGCACGGCGAGCTGGGCCCGTACGGGCAGAGCGTCCTGTCCACCCTCAGACCGTGGCAATGCGGTGCGGAAGCCCAGGGCGGCGAGTGCACCGCCGGCCGCCATCACGGCGAACGTCGCTCGCCAGCCCAACGCGCCGCCGATCCAGGTCCCGGCCGGGACACCGAACGCGATGGCTCCGGTGACCCCGAACGCGACGGCCGCCACGGCGCGGCCCGTCCGCCCGGGGGCGGCGAGCCGGGCGGCGGTCGCGAACATGGCGGGTGTCGCCGCGGCGGCGGCGAGGGCGGCCGTGACCCGCAGCGCCATTAGTGTGGCGAACGCCGGGCTGAGTGCGGCACCGGCATTGGCGGCGGTGAAGACGAGCGCGGCCGACACCAGGAGCGTCCTGCGCGGGATGCGGGTCGTCGCAACGGCGGCGACGGGTGCGGCGACCGCCACGGTCACGGAGAAGACCGTGACGAGCTGACCGGCCGTGCCGACGCTGACCCCGAAAGATCCGGCGATCTCGGGCAGCACACCGGCGATCACGTAGTCATCGGTGTAGAAGACGAGGGCGCCCGCCGCGAGCGCGAGCAACCAGCGGGGCATCGGTGCTCCAGAGACCGTGGGGGCGGGTGGCCGACAGAGGCCACGTTATGGACCGTTCCCATGGCCTGGCCAACGCTTTTCGGCCGCGGACCCGGCCACGCGTCCTCCGATGGAACCGGCCGGTCGGCGCCGCCGGAAAACTCGCCAAGGAGGCGGAGGGCAGAACATTTGTGGAGAGCAGCGGGTTTCCCGCGCTCGGTCGGTTGAACTACGCGGGCCTTTGCCTTCCGGGTGACCGAATACCGCTCTGGTCGACATCAGATTGGACAGGGAACTGATTGCTCCACGGTGCCTGGGCAAAGTCCAATGTGGTTGGCGCCATTTTCGGAGCAAAGAGACGCGGCTTGGTTCAGATTGAGCGCAGCCGAAATCGGCCATTGCGGATGTATGGTCTGGGCTGGGGTAGGAGCCCTCTCGACCCTAGGAGGATAAGGATGGACGGCCCTGCTCTCTGGCGTGCACAGTGGTGCAAGAGTTCTCATAGTAAGGCGTCGAGTAACTGCGTGGAGGTCGCCGGTCTCCGGCCCGGCATCGGGATTCGGGACGGCAAGTCGCCGGCCGGTCCGGTGTTGGTCGTCACCCGCGCGGAATGGGCGGTGTTCGTGAACGCCGTCAATGCCGGCGAGTACGATCTCGACTGACTGACCGAGGCCCGGCATCCCGGTAGTCCGCCATCCGAGACACCGAGACGGCGATGGCCTTAATGAACTTGAGTGCGCCGGCCCCGATGCGGCAACTGGCCGCGCGACTGAGGTGCGACGCTTCGCATGTGACGGGCATCGTCGACGGACTGGAACGCCGCGGGCTCGTCGAACGGCGGCCCGCCCCCGATGACCGGCGGGTCAAGCACCTGGTGCCGACCGGGGAGGGGGAGCGTAAGCGTGCGCTGCTCCGCGACAGCGGGCACGCGCATGCGCCGCCCTGTTCGACCTCCCCGAAGAGGACCTGGCCCGCCGGAGAGACATCCTCGACCAGGTGAAAAGCAAAGCCGGGACGCCTCCCGGCTGCGCTGACGGCGTGGGAAGGGTACTCCCCGGAACTAGATGTCGTCGCCGGCGAGGACGGTGTCGGCGTCGACGATGCGGTAGGCGTAGCCCTGTTCGGCGAGGAAGCGTTGCCGGTGGGCGGCGTAGTCCTGGTCGAGGGTGTCGCGGGCGACGACGGCGTAGAAGCGGGCGCCCTGCCCGGACGCCTTGGGGCGCAGCAGGCGGCCGAGGCGCTGGGCCTCCTCCTGCCGTGACCCGAAGGCACCCGAGACCTGCACGGCGACCGACGCCTCGGGAAGGTCGATGGAGAAGTTGGCCACCTTGGACACGACCAGCACGCCTATCTCACCGGCGCGGAACGCGTCGAAGAGGCGTTCCCGTTCGCGGATGCGGGTCTCCCCCTTGATGACCGGTGCGTCCAGCAGCGCGCCGAGTTCGTCGAGCTGGTCGATGTACTGGCCGATGACCAGGGTCTGTTCACCTCGGTGCCGGTCCACCAGGGCCTGGATGAGCTTGGTCTTGGTGTCGGTGGTGGCGCAGAAGCGGTAGCGCTCCTCGGGCTCGGCGGTGGCGTACGCGAGGCGTTCGGAGTCGGTCAGGGTGACGCGGACCTCGACGCAGTCGGCGGGTGCGATCCAGCCCTGGGCCTCCATGTCCTTCCACGGCGCGTCGTAGCGCTTGGGGCCGATGAGGGAGAACACGTCCCCTTCGCGGCCGTCCTCGCGGACGAGGGTGGCGGTGAGGCCGAGGCGGCGGCGGGCCTGCAGGTCGGCGGTCATCCGGAAGATCGGTGCGGGCAGGAGGTGCACCTCGTCGTAGACGACGAGGCCCCAGTCGCGGGCGTCGAAGAGTTCGAGGTGCGCGTAGGCGCCCTTCCGGCGCGTCGTCATGATCTGGTACGTGGCGATCGTGACGGGACGGACCTCCTTCTTCGTGCCGGTGTACTCGCCGATCTCGTCCTCGGTGAGGGACGTGCGGCGGATGAGTTCCTGCTTCCACTGGTGGGCCGAGACGGTGTTGGTGACCAGGATGAGCGTGGTCGCCTCCGCGCGGGCCATGGCGGCGGCCCCGACGATGGTCTTGCCGGCGCCGCACGGGAGCACGACGACGCCGGAGCCGCCGTGCCAGAACGCGTCGGTGGCCTCCCGCTGGTAGGAGCGCAGCTCCCAGCCGTCCTCGGCGAGGGAGATCGCGTGGGCCTCGCCGTCCACGTATCCGGCGAGGTCCTCGGCGGGCCAGCCGAGCTTGAGCAGCGCCTGCTTGAGGGCGCCGCGCTCGCTCGGGTGGACGGCGACGGCGTCGTCGCCGACCCGGTCGCCGATCATGCCCTTGATCTTCTTGGCGCGCAGCACCTCCTCCAGGACCGAGCGGTCGGAGGACGACAGGACGAGCCCGAGCGCCGGGTCCTTCTCCAGCCGCAGCCGTCCATAGCGGGCCATGGTGTCGGCGACGTCGACCAGCAGGGCGTGCGGGACGGGGTACCGGGAGAACCGGAGCAGCGTGTCGACGACCTGCTCGGCGTCGTGGCCGGCGGCGCGGGCGTTCCACAGGGCGAGCGGCGTCACCCGGTAGGTGTGCACGTGCTCGGGTGCCCGTTCGAGCTCGGCGAACGGGGCGATCTCCTTGCGGCAGGCGTCGGCCAGGTCGTGGTCGACCTCCAGCAGCAGCGTCTTGTCGGACTGGACGATGAGCGGACCGTCGGTCAAAGCGAGAGCCCCCGTTGAGATTCGGTGATCGGTGCCGATCCGGCCGGGGCACCGCCCGTGCACGCTACCCCAGGGAACGCCACGTGGCCCGCACCGGACGCGACCACAGGATCCAACACCGCGCACCGCCGCGTTATTGCGTGCCGCGGCGTGGCCGAGGCCCGCCCGCCGTCACCGGCGCCGTCGTTGGGGAGATAGCCGAATGGGGTCAGTATGTGGAGTCGTAGCCGTTCGTCTCGGCGAGGACGACCACGAAGATGTAGATGATGAGGGCGATGATTCCGAGGACGACGGACGCGCCGAACAGCACCCAGCTCCATACGGTCAGCTTCCGCGCGGACTCGGGGTCGGACTGCAGGCGGCCCATCGCGATCGCGGACGTGACGACGCCGGGGACGGACAGGATGCCGCAGCACAGCGCCACGCTGACGATGTTGCAGACGAGGGCCGCGACGGTGGACCCGTTGCCGGGGGGCTTCGTGGGCATCCCGGGCGGCCCGTAGCCGTGACCGGGATACCCGGAGCCGTACGCGCCTCCGCCGTAGGGATCGCCGCCGTAGGGATCGCCGGTCCAGCCCTGCGATCCACCGTACGGGTCCTGCCAGCCGGGCGGCGGGCTCCCTCCGTATCCGCTCACGGACCGTCTCCTCTCGCCCTAGCTGTACCCAATACGACCAAGCCGACAGACGCAGCGTTCCACCGCGTCCGCAACCGGACACCGCGTTTGCCGATTCGTGTGTACCGGAGATATCCGCCCGCGGAGATCGGGTGTTGAGAAGTGCGAGGTCACGGGCCCGGTGAAATGCTCGCGGCCGCGCTACGAGGCGGGGTCGTCGTCGAGTTCGGAGACACCGGTGATGCGGTGGAGGGCGAAGCGGTGCACGGCGGCGCGGGTGGCGTCGTAACCGGTGAGGAAGCCGCCCTCGACGCGGACCGGTTCCACGATGCGGCTGGACGCCTGGCCCTGCTGGTCGAGGTAGCCGATCCAGACGCGCCCGCCGCGTTCGACGGCGGTGCGGAGGCGCTCGATGGTCGCCATCGCGGGGGACCGGGGCGGTTCGCCGGACGGGGCGTCCGCGCGCAGCCGGGCCTGCTCGGCACCGTGCGCGGACGCCTCGTCGCCGGCCCGCAGGGCGCGGACAGCGGCGGAGAGCATGGCGGCGTCGGTGCGCTCCTCCGGCCGGACCCGGACGATCTCGGCGGTCGGCGGGGGCGCGGCGCGCTGCGCGTCCGGGCGGGTCACGATCACCCCGCCGCCGGGCGCCTCGGCGACGGGGGCGAGGCCCATCGCGCGCAGCCCGTCGAGGAGGTCGGCCCGCTGCAGCCCCGACGCGAGGACGGTCGGCGCGAGGCGGTGCAGCCGCAGCACGTCCGAGCGGCGGTCGGCGAGGATCTCGTCGAGCGTGGTGGACGAGTCGGTCCGGACGTAGGACGCGAGGGCCCCCACGCGCAGGTGGCCGTGCCGGCGGGCGACGTCGTCGATGAGGTAGGTGAGCGGCTGCGGCAGCGGGGTCGCCGAGTGCCGGGCCAGCAGTTCGGTGACGTCGGCGGCGGTCCGCCCGGCGTCCAGGGCGCGGCGCACCGACTCGGGCGTGAAGCGGTACACGGTGGCGCCGCCGGTGGACTCGACGTCGGCGGCGAGGGCGAGCTCGCGGGCGAGGTCGGTGACCAGCGGGCCGGGCGCGATCGCGGTCAGGTCGGCCTGGATGACGATCTCGTCGACCGGCGCGGGGAGGTGCTTCTCCAGGCGGGGCTCGGGGTCGTCGCCGACGAGGAGGTCGCGGGCGAACGGGGCGAGTTCCCCGAAGCCGGTGAACCCGAGGACGGCGGCCTCGCGCAGCGTCCAGCCGAGGAGGCGGTCGCGCATCGGGCCGCCGCGGCGCGGCCGCAGCCACGCGAGGCGGGCGCGCACGGCGTGTTCGGTGACGGCGGTGCCGGGTCCCGCGTCCGCGAGGATCTCCAGCACCGCCCGGCGGGTGGCCGGTGCGCTGCTGCGCACCATCGCCTCGCTCAGCGCGTTGATGAGCCGGTCGCGCTCGTCGCGCTCCCCGGCGAGGCCGGCGGCCCGGTCGGCCTTCAGCCAGCCGTGCGCGAGCTCGGTCCAGCGGCCGGCGGTGTCGCGCATGAGCCACAGGTCGTAGGCGGGGGTCGGCAGCCATTCGCCGTCGAGGTCGCCGCTGCGTGTCAGCAGCCCGGCCGCGTAGGCGATCTCGACGAGCAGCGCGGCATGCCATTCGGGGACGTCCAGGAGCGCGGCCGCGGCACGCAGGTCGCGGACGGCTAGGCCGCCACTGCGCAGGACCGGGGGCGGTTCCAGCCCCCAGCGCTCCAGCAGCTCCTCGATGAGCCGGACTGTCGCCGCGGCCTCGCCCGCCGCGGCGCGCACGACGGCCTCCTCCCCGCGCGGTTCGCCCGCGGGCGTCAGCGGCGGCGGCTCCGCCGAGAGGTCCCGGAACAGGTGCCCGCCGCGCAGGTGCAGCGCGACCTCGCGGGGGAGGGTGACGGTGCGGTCGTCCTCGGCGGCCAGGAGGCCGCGGGCGAGGAGCCGCTCGATCGGGGTGACGGCGGTGACGACCCGGACGGGGCGGCGCGCGTCGGCGACCCGGCCGACCGGCGGGCCCCACGTCAGGGCGTCGAGGGCGGCGCGCGCCTCCGGCCCGGCGTCGGCGATGAGGGGGCCGGGGTCGGCCAGCAGCTCGGTGAGTCGCCGCAGGAGCCGCGCGGAGTCGGCGAACCCGCGCGGCGCCGTCCCCTCCAGATCGGTGATCAGCTCGATGAGCCGCTCCGGAGGGTACCCGGCGAACGCCTCCTGGGCCGGCGGACCGAGGCCCGCGGGGTGCGGCAGGCCGTGCCGGACGCCGGGCGCCGTGCTCAGCGTCCCGGCCCCCCAGGCCAGCCCGTACCGCCGGAGCGTCTCCAGCGCGCCGCCGACCTGGTCGGCGGTGGCGGTGACCGCGGCGGCGACGGGCTCCGGGCCGTCCGCGGCGGGCAGGACGAGCAGGGCCTCCAGGACGGCGAGCGTGAAACGGTCCAGCCGGTCGAGGGCGCGGGAGATCGCGGCGGGCGTCGCGGCGCGGGCGGCGAGCGCGGTCAGGTCGGCGGGGACGGGGGCGAGCAGCTCGGGACGCGCGGACAGCAGCGCACGAAGCTCGTCATCGCCTCGCGCGCGCAACCAGTCCGCATACGTTTCCATGCCGATCCCCAACCTTAGGTGGCGCATGCCGCCCGTACTGGGCCCCTCAAGGGTAGGAGCACGAACCGCCTGCTCGGATCGGGGGTGAACGAGTCCGCCGGTCACCCGCGGAGGGCGGGGAGCGGCCGGTTCCGCGGCTCAGGGGGCGGGGGTGTGCTCCAAGTGCATCAGCCCGAGACCGAGCCGCGCCCAGCCCTCCACGAACCGCTTCTCGTCGATGCGCTTCGGCGGCTCGTACATCGACTCGTTGGCCAGCCAGTAGTTCACGACCGCCCCGCCGAGGATCGAGGCGATGGCGGCCCAGTCCTCGTTGGCGCCCTCGAACTCCGGCTGCGACGCCAGCCAGGTGGCGATCCCGTCGTACAGCGGGTTGACGATGCCCTCGCGCATCTCCGCGACGAGGTGGGGGAACTGGTCCAGGTCGCGGAACAGCACCCGGATGAGGTCCTGCTCCTCGCGCATCTTCGCCAGCCCCGCCTGGCACGTCATCCGGAGCCGCGTCTCCAGCGGGCGGTCCTCGTAGACGGTCGCCTGGTCGAGGACGTCGTTGATCTGCTTGCGGGTCCGCTCGATGTGCTCGCGGATGGCGGAGGCGAGCACCTCCTCCTTGGACCGGAAGTGCCGGTAGAGGCCGCCCGCGCCCGGTGACAGGCCGGCGGCCGCCTCGATCTCGGCGACCGAGGTCGCCGCGTAGCCCCGGTCGGCGAAGAGCCGGAGCGACTCGGCGACGATCCGATCGCGCGTAGGTGTCGTCATGGTGATGAAGCCTCCGCGAGAACACTAAGGCATCAGCGACCTGCGGGGCCCCCGCGTCCCTCACGGCACGCCCGAATTCGTGATCCGGCTCGCATTCGGCCGGGGGCGACTAGAGTTCAGTCCTCCGCGCCCCGTCGCCGGAAGGGGCCGTCGTCGGAGAGGTCGACGATGTTCATGTCTCCGCGGAAGGCGGCCGACGGAGCCTTCCTGCCCGAGGATTTCGTGGTACCCACACTGGTCGCCGGTCCCCGCTTCCAGATCCGCCCCATCACCGTCCACGACGTGGTCAAGGACTACGGCGCCGTGATCGGCAGCCTGGACCGGCTCGCCGGGCGCTTCGGGCCCGAGTGGGGATGGCCGGACCGCGAGTTCACCTTCGAGCAGGCCCTCATCGACGTCGCCTGGCTCCAGAAGCAGGGGCAGCTGCGGCGATCGTTCAGCTACGTCGTCATCACGCCGGACGGGGAGCGCCAGCTCGGCCGTATCCACGTCGCCCCGTCCGACGAGCCCGGCCCGGACGCGGTCGTGGTGTTCTGGGTCCGCGCCGACGAGGAGAACTCCGCCCTGGAGAAGGAGCTGGAGGAATTCGTCCGCGAGTGGATGAAGACCGCCTGGCCGTTCGAAAAGGTCCGCTTCCCCGGCCGGGATTAGGCAGTGTTAGCCCAGGGGGGCGACCCCCTGGAACCCCCGTTGCGCACGGCGAGCCGTTTCCCGATCCGCTTCGCGTCTCGTGAAACGGCTCGCCGTGCGGCGGGTCGTGCGGCCTCCGGTCGCAGAGCGACCTCCGGCCGCACGACCCGTGGGGTGATCATTTACGTGGGTGCATTTACGGGTGACCCTCTGAGACCCCGCCCCGCTCGACCTCCGGCCGCACGATCCGTGGAGTTTGCGGGGGTCGGGGATCCGGGTGTGGTTAGTTCAGGCGGCGGGTCAGGGCGGTCAGTAGGCGGCCTATCGCCAGGTAGACGAGGGCTGCCAGGCCGTAGTTGACGGCTGTCTCCAGTTTGGGGTCGTCCGGCTGGAAGATGTCCTTGAACTGCCAGGACAGGTCGGTGGCCCGGTCGCCGAACCAGTCGACGATGCCGTTCGCGGTGTTCGCCTCGAAGGCGACGAAGACGATGTGCACGGCGAGGATCAGCACGACGACCGTGGTGATGACGGAGACCACCGTGGCGAGGACGTCGGCGGTGCGGCGGCGGGCCGCGGTGAACGAGCGCCGCGTCCGCGGGGCGCGGTGATCGCCGCCGCCGGGTTCGGTGCGGGTCGTCGTGTGCCCGCCCGTCGCGGTGGGGGCGCCGGCCTCGGGCGGCCGGTCCGGGTTCTCTGTCATCTGCGGCCTCCTTCACCGGGGGCTTCGCCGGCGGGCGGACTGATCGTCCTTTTGCTTCGGGTGGGCTGTTCGAGTCCTGTGTTTTCCCTGGTCAGGCGGTTTGTGGTCGGGGGGTCGGGTATATCGACGACACGGGAGGCCGTTCCCCTGGACCGGGCAACCAGTCCCGGTCACAACTGAACGGTTCCCGCGCGAAAGTTCCCGCGCTCTCCTACTCGGATCCCGTCGCATCGCCACTACCAGGAGAGCGCGGGTCTTCGCGTGTGTCCAGCCCCTTACCCTGTGAGGCGTGCTCGACCTCGATCATGGCTCTCCCCTCGCCGTCGGTTTCGACCTCGACCTGACCCTGGCCGACACCCGGTCCGGGATCGCCGCCGTGTACGCGGCGCTCGCCGCGGAGACCGGCGTCCCCATCGACACCGAGCTGATCGTGCGGCGCATCGGCCCGCCGCTGGAGGAGGAACTCGCCTACTGGTTCCCGGCGGACGAGGTACCCGCGATGGCGGCGCGCTACCGGGCGATCTACGCCGACATCGCCATCCCGGAGACCGTCCTCATGCCCGGGGCCGTCGCGGCCCTGGACGCGGTGCGCGCGAGCGGCGGGCGGGTGGTCGTGGTGTCGGGCAAGAACCAGGCCGACACCGAGCGGACCGTGGCGTACCTCGGGCTCGGGGTGGACGCGGTGGTCGGCGGCCTGTTCGGGGCGGGCAAGGGCGTCGCCCTGCGCGAGCACGGTGCCGGCGCCTACGTCGGCGACCACACGGGCGACGTGGACGCCGCGCGTGCCGCGGCGGCGATGGCGGTGGGCGTCGCGACCGGCCCGTTCGACGCGGCGGCCCTCACCGCGTACGGGGCGGACGTCGTCCTGCCGGACCTGGGGGCCTTCCCCGAGTGGATGGAGTCGTTCGCGGCGGCCGTATGACCAGGTAGTCACAGTTCGGGGGCGCGTCCCGTTCGGGGCCGATAACCAGGTGCCCTTGTCAGACGTCCGGGATAGCTTCGTGCCACGGCCTCACGGGCGCTGGGAAGCCACCCCTCCGTGTACACCGGTGCGCGGTGAGGCACTAATCTTGAGGTCGATTCAGGACGATTACCGAACGAGGTCTCCGGTGCCGACTGGCAAGGTCAAGTGGTACGACTCCGACAAGGGGTTCGGCTTCCTCACGCGCGACGACGGCGGTGAGGTCTTCGTGCACTCCTCGGCGCTGCCGGGCGGGGTCACGACGCTCAAGCCCGGCCAGCGCATCGAGTTCGGCGTGGTCGAGGGGCGCAGGGGCCAGCAGGCGCTCCAGGTCAGGGTCCTGGAGTCGCTGCCGTCGGTCGAGAAGACCATCGCCAAGCAGCGGCGCAAGAAGCCGGACGAGATGGTCGTGATCACCGAGGACCTCATCAAGCTGCTGGACGGGATCTCCAACACCTACCGGCGCGGCAAGCACCCGGCCCCGGCGGAGGCGAAGAAGATCGCGACCGTGCTGCGGGCGGTCGCCGACGACCTGTCGCCCTGACCCCGCCCTGAACCCGGCCGTCAGTGGTGCATCTCCGGGTGCGCGTCCTTGATCGTGCCCGGGTGGCGGGGGCGGTGGGCGCCGCGCCGGCGCCCCGCCTGGCGGGACAGCAGCAGGCCCAGCGAGACGGCGAGTGCCGCGGCGACGAAGGCGAGCGCGATCCGCCCGTCCGCGACGATCGACATGGCAAGGCCGAGCAGCCCGCCGAGCACCCAGGAGAGTTGGTGCAGCGTCTCGGAGACCGCGAACGTGGACGAGCGCATCTCCTCGCCGATCTCGCGCTGCACCACCGCGTCCATGGACAGCTTCCCGAGCACCTGCCCGAGCCCCGCCGCGGTCGCCACCGCCAGTGCCGCCCACAGCCCGAAGAAGGCCGCGCCGACGGCGGTGACGGCGGTGACGGCCGCCAGCGTCGCCGAGACGATCAGCCGCGGCGCCCGCGCCTTCATGTAGGCGCCGAGCGCCGTGCCCGCGAGGCCGCCCGCGCCGGCGCACGCCGCCAGCAGGCCGAGCGCCACATGGTGGGACACCGGGTCGAACCGCTCCTGGCGGAGCAGGAACGCCAGGTAGATGATCAGGAAGCCGGAGAACGCGCGCAGCACCGCGTTCGCCTGCATCGCCTCCGCCACGACCGGGCCCACGCGCGGAAGCGTCCGCCAGTGCCTCGCGGGCCGCTCGGACGGCTTCCGCTCCGACCCGGGCTCCGCCTCGGGGGCCGGTGCGGGGTCGGCTTCCGGGGAGGGGTCGGCGTCCGGGATGTCGACCTGCCGCGGCAGCCGCAGCGTGAACACGACGCCGAGCAGGAACATCACCGTGCCGATGCGCAGCACCCAGCCGGGGCCGATGAGGACGGCGAGGCCCGCGGCGACCGGGGCGGTGACCGACGCGGCGATCAGGCCCGCGAACGCGCAGCGCGCGTTCGCCGTCACCAGCGAGATCTCGCCGGGCAGGACGCGGGGCGTCACCGCGGCCCGCAGCACGCCGAACGCCTTGGACAGCACGAGGACGCCGAACGCGGCGGGCAGGAACGTGACCTGGTCGCCGTGCGGGAGCGCGCTCGCCATCCCCCAGCACAGCAGTGCGCGCATGACGAACGTGCTCGCGATCGCGTACCGGCGGACGTGCCGCGCCCGGTCGAGGGCCGGGCCGATCAGCGGCGCGACGAGCGCGAACGGCGCCATCGTGACGATGAGGTAGAGGGCCACCTGACCGCGCGCCTGGTTGACGTCCAGGCCGAAGAACAGCGTCCCGGCTAGCGCGACGGTGAGCATCGCGTCGCCCGCGGAGTTGAACGCCGACGACTCGATCAGGCTGCCGAGGCCGCTGCGTCCCGCGCCCTGGGCGTGGGTGACGCGGCGGGTCAGCCGGCCGGTTCCCAGCAGCATCGAGCGACTGCGCCGCAGCACCCGCGCCGTCCCGTCGGCACCGGCGCGTACGGCCCGGCCGAAACGCGTCCGGTCACCCATGCACCCTGATCTCCCCCTGCGTTCCCAGGCCGACGGTCGTGCCAGGGCCCTGCAGCGCCTTCAACTGAGGGTACGTTCCCCGCTTGGAGCCCGGCTCACCCTGTGACCGGCGCCGCACCCCGGCCTGCGGCCCGCCGAGGGGCCCCGGGGGTCCGGCCACGTCGTTCCATGGGCGAGAATTGACATGTGAGCCCATCGCGTCAGACCAGTCCCGCGCGTTCCGCCGCCCCGGGAGCCGCCTCCGGGCCCGCCCGCCGGTCCCGGACGCCCGCCGTCGACGCCTCCTGCGCCGAGGCGGTCGACCTTGCCCGCGAGGCCGCGGAGGAGACCGCGTGGCCCCAGCCGGTCGGTGACCATCTCGGCCTGCGCGCCGAGGGCGACCGCGTGGTCACGCACTATTTCGAGTGCCTCGACCCCGCCTACGCGGGGTGGCGCTGGTCCGTCTCCGTGACGAGGGCGGCCCGCGCCAAGAACGTCACCGTCAGCGAGTGCGTCCTGCTGCCCGGGGAGGACGCCCTGCTCGCCCCGCAGTGGGTGCCGTGGCTGGACCGGCTGCGCCCCGGCGACCTCGGCCCCGGCGACCTGCTGCCGACCGCGCCCGACGACGTGCGGCTAGCCCCCGGCTACACGCAGGTCGACGAGCGCGGCGACCGGCAGGCTCAGTGGGAGCCCGGCCTCGGCCGCGTCCGGGTGCTGTCCCGGCTGGGGCGCGACGAGGCCGCCGAGCGCTGGTACGACGGCGTCGGCGGCCCCCGCGCCCCGATCGCGATGTCCGCGCCGGCGCAGTGCTCCACCTGCGGTTTCTATGTCGCGCTGGCCGGGGAGCTGCGGCAGGTCTTCGGGGTGTGCGCGAACGAGTACTCGCCCGACGACGGGCGCGTCGTGTCGGCCGACCACGGCTGCGGCGCGCACTCCGAGGCGGTGTCGGTCCCGGCCACGTCCGAGCACGGCCCGCCCGTCGTGGACGAGCTGGGCTACGAGGTCGTCCCCTCCGGTGAGGACGCGGCGCTCCTTGACGACGAGGCCCTCGGCCATAGCTGACCTGGGGCCGGCCCGATGAGGGACGAAGCTGCGCTGGGCGGGGATCCGTTCGGGACGCGGGCGCTTCGCGAGCGGGTGCTGCGGGCCTGGAGCGAGTCGCCCGCCAGGTTCCGCGAGGACGCCAACACCGAGGAGGACTTCGCCCTCGGCGGTTACCGCGACCGTGTCGTGGTCGAGCTGGCGCAGAACGCCGCCGACGCCGCGTCGCGCGCCGCCGTTCCCGGGCGTCTCCGCCTGACCCTCCGCTCGGGCGGCGGCCCGGACGGCGCGGCCGTGCTGACCGCGGCCAACGCGGGGGCGCCGCTGGACGAGGCCGGTGTGGAGGCGCTGTCCACGCTGCGGGCGTCGGCCAAGCGCGACGACGACGGTTCGGCGGGACGGTTCGGCGTCGGGTTCGCCGCCGTCGTGGCCGTCAGTGACCGGCCCGCCATCGCGTCCCGCACCGGGGGTGTGGTCTGGTCGCGGGAGCGGGCGCGGGAGCTGGTGGAAGGCGTCCCCGTGCTCGCGGACGAACTGGCGCGGCGCGGTGGTCACGTCCCGCTGCTGCGGTTGCCGTTCGCGGCCGGCGACGGCGAGTCGCCGGACATCCCGGCGGGGCTCGACACGATCGTGCGGCTGCCGTTGCGGGCGGACGCGGTGGAGTCCGTCGAGCGGCAGCTGAGGCAGGTCGGCGCGGCGCTGATGCTGGCCCTGCCCGCGCTGGAGAGCGTGGCGATCGATGTCGACGGGGACGTCCGCGAACTGACCGCCGAGCGGCGTGAGCCCGGCGAAGTGGTCATCAACGGGGGAGTGTGGCGGACCGCCGAGGCTCATGGGGAGATCCCCGCGGCGCTTCTGGACGACCGTCCCGTGGAGGAACGGGCGCGGCCGTTCTGGCAGGTTCGCTGGGCCTTGCCGGAGGAGGGCCTGCCGGAAGGCGTGTCCGGTGTCGTGCACGCGCCCACACCCAGTGACGAACGGCTCGATCTGCCCGCGTTGCTCATTGCGTCGTTCCCATTGGCGCCTGACCGGCGGCACGTCGCGCCGGGACCGCTGACCGACTTCCTTGTGGAGCGGGCCGCGGAGACCTACATCCGGCTCTTGGGCGAGCTTCCGGTCTCCCCACGGGTGCTCAGGCTCGTGCCCGGTCCCGTTGGGGCGGGGGAGCTGGACGCGAAGATCCGCCGGGGCGTCCGGGAACGCCTTCCCGAAGCGCCGTTGCTTCCGCACCGCACGCGCGGACGGGACGCCGTGGCGATGGACGCGCCGGCCGCGTTCATCGAGTTCCTGGCCCATGGTGACGTGCCCGGCGAGGAGGCTGTGGTGGTCGCCGGGTTGCTTCCTCCGGAGTGGCCCGCCCGGGACCCCGCGCTCGCCGCGCTCGGGGTGCGGCGGGTCGAGCTGGCCGACGTGATCGATGAGCTGGCCGCTGTGGACCGGGAACCGGCGTGGTGGCACCGGCTGTACGGGACGCTCGGCGAGGCCGCCACAGACGCTCTGGGCGCCCTCCCGGTGCCGCTGGCGGGTGCCGCGGGGCGGACCGTCCGCGGCCCGCGGGGGCTGCTGATCGCCGACGGTGTCGATCCCGGCGGGCTGGACGCGCTGGGGCTGCGGTTCGTCCACCCCGAGGCGGTGCATCCGCTGCTGGCCCGGCTCGGAGCGGTCGAGGCGGGGCCGCGGGCCGTGCTCGGCGACGCCGCCGTGCGGGCCGCCGTCGAGGAGTCGTTCGAGGCGGACGACCCCGACGCGGTGGCGGAGGCGGTCCTCGGGCTGGTCGCGGCGGCGCACATCGATCCGGGCGAGGAGAGCTGGCTGGCCGACCTCGCCCTGCCCGGCGACGACGGCGATCTCTACCCCGCGGGTGAGCTGCTCCTGCCGGAGAGCCCGCTGCGTGACGTCATGGCCGGCGACGCGCCGTTCGGGGTGGTCGACGGCGAGGTTCTGGAGCGGTGGGGAGCGGAGGTCCTCGCGGCCGCCGGGGTCCTGGACGGATTCGCCCTCGCGCAGGGCGAGGACGTGAACCTCACAGGGCTTGCCGATGCGGCGGAGACCCTCGAACTGGACGACGAGGACCTCTGGGCGGACGACGTCCTGAGGCGGATCGGCCCGCAAGACCTCCCGCCCCTCGTACCGGAGTTCATCGCCGTCCGGGACCTCGAACTCGTCGACGACTGGACGGCGGCGCTGCGTCTCCTCGCGGGACCTCCGTGGCGAGCCGCGGTCGTCGATCCGGCGCACGTGACCCTGCACAACGGGCGCCGCGTCGCCGTCCCGTCCTACACGGCTTGGTGGCTGAGCCGTCACCCCGTCCTGGACGGCCGCCGGCCCGGCGAGTTCCGGCTGGGTGGGGACGTGGCCCTGACAGGGCTCTACGACATCGCGCCGGAGGGCCTGGACGAGCGTCTCCTGCTCGCACTGGGCGTCCGCACGTCGCTGGACGATCTGCTCACCGAACCCGGGGGCGCCCAAGAACTGCTCGATCGTCTCGGTGACCCGGGGCGGTCCGTTCCCCGCGCCCATCTGGGTGAACTGTGGACGGCCCTGGCCGACGCCCCCGAGGCCGTTGTCGAAGCCCCTGACCAAGTGCGAGCGGTCGTGGACGGCAGGGTCGAGGTCGTTGACGCAGGCGACGCCCTCGTCCTGGACGGCCCGGACGTCCTGCCCCTCCTGCAAGGACAGCCGCTCGTCATCGCCGCGCAGGGCAGGCACGAACGCCTTGCGGAACTGCTCGACCTGCCTTTGTCGGGCGACGAGGTACCGGGCGTCGTCCAATCGCAGGGTGAGAAACGTGCTGTGCCGGACGCGGTCACCGCCGTCCTGCCGGAGGCCCCCGTCCACTACTTCGCGCACGAACGCCTCACCGTCGACGGGCAGGACGTGTCCTGGTGGACGCGGGACGGCGAAATCCACGCGAGCGGGGCCGGCGGGCTCGCACGGGCACTCGCGTGGGCCACGGGGAACTGGGCCGACCGGTTCATGGCCGAGGCCGTCCTGCGCGACCCGGAGAACCTGCCGCGCCTCCTGGCCGAAGCCGACCTTGAGCCCTAGCCGGCAGTGTCCTGTCCGGCAGTGTCTTGTCCGGCCGTGTCCCGTCCGGTCGTCTCCCGGCGCTCGTGGCGGGCGGCCTCCTGCCGGGCGCGGGCGGCCTGGAGCCTGGGGACGTACCACATGGCGAACAGCCCGATCCCGATCCCGGCGACGCACACCCAGATCCACCAGCGGTCATCGGACGGCAGCCCGACGATGAGCAGGACCACGAGCGCCACCGCCCACGCGGCCGTGCCCGCCGCCGCGATCCGGACGTCGTTGGTCTGCATCGGCGGCGGGTCGGGGCGGCGCGGTGGGGTCATGCGGCCAGGTTACGTTGCGGGCTTGCGGCGCTCCGAGTGCGGCCTCTCCGCGCGGCGTGGCAGCATGGGCGGCACGGGAGACGAATGACGATGACCACGCAACCGACCCGGGGACGTTCGCCGTCCGTGCCGGGTCTCGCCGAAGAGCTGCGCATCTCGATCGCGCGGCTCTCGCGCAGGCTGCGCACGCTGCGGCCGCCGGGTGCGGGCGACGCCGCCCTCAGCCCGCTGTCGGTCACCCAGCTCGCCGCCCTCGCCGCGCTTGAGCGGCACGGGTCGATGACGCCGCGCGAACTGGCCGACCACGAGAAGGTGCAGCCGCCCTCGATGACGCGCGTCATCGCGTACCTGGAGGAACGCGGGCTCGTCGCGCGCCGCCCCCACCCCACGGACGGGCGCCAGGTCGTGCTGACCGCGACCGGCGAGGGCACCGCCCTCCTCGCGGACGAGCGGCGCCGCAAGGAGGCGTGGCTGGCCATGAGGCTCGGCGAGCTGACGGAGGAGGAACGGGAGATCCTCCGCCAGGCCGCGCCGATCATCGACAGGCTCAGCCGTTCCTGACCCCGCGGCTCCCGGTTCCGCCTCGGCGGCCCGTGGTCGACTGTCCCTGTTCGACCGCCCGTGTTCGATCGGCCGTGTTCGACCGCGTGTTCAACCGCGCGTGTTTGGCGGAATGCCGTCCGGCCCATTATCGTTAGCGCTGTTAATGACTTCGGACACGGATGAGCGCGGAGCGCCCCGGCCCCCCGGCGGCGCCGGCGCCGCATCCGATCTGACCGAACCCGAGGAACCCGCCAAGGCCGACGGGACCGGGGAACCGGGGGAGCCGGGGGAGCCCCGGTCCGGGGGCATGTTCCGGTCCCTGCGCAACCGCAACTACCGGTTGTTCGCGTCCGGGCAGGTCGTCTCCAACACCGGGACGTGGATGCAGCGGGTCGCGCAGGACTGGCTCGTCCTCGAACTCGCGCACGGCAGCGGCACCGCGCTCGGCATCACCACCGGCCTCCAGTTCCTGCCCATGCTCCTGTTCGGCCTGTGGGGCGGCGTCATCGCCGACCGCTACCCCAAGCGCCGCATCCTGGTGCTGACGCAGGTGGCGATGGGCATGCTCGCGCTCGTCCTCGGCCTGCTCGCGCTGACCGGCATGGCGCAGGTGTGGCACGTGTACGCGCTGGCCTTCGGGCTCGGGCTCGCGACCGTCGTCGACAACCCGACCCGCCAGTCGTTCGTCATCGAGATGGTCGGCAAGCGCGACCTGCCGAACGCGATCGCGCTGAACAGCGCCACCTTCAACGGCGCCCGCCTGCTCGGCCCCGCCGTCGCGGGCGTGCTGATCGCGCTGATCGGCACCGGGCCGGTGTTCCTGGTGAACGCGGCGTCGTTCGGCGCCGTCCTGTTCGGCCTCTACGCGATGCGGACGGGCGAGCTGTACCCGGCGGAGCCGGTGAAGCGCGCCAAGGGCCAGCTCCGCGAGGGCCTGCGCTACGTGCGCGGGCGCCGCGACCTGACGCTGGTCATGGTCTTCATCGGGTTCGTCGCCATGTTCGGGATGAACTTCTCCACGACCGTGGCG
Organism: Actinomadura sp. 6K520; assembly: GCF_004349245.1. Lineage (GTDB taxonomy): Bacteria > Actinomycetota > Actinomycetes > Streptosporangiales > Streptosporangiaceae > Spirillospora. Next base: position 18,466 of record NZ_SMLC01000084.1, read on the forward strand.
CTGATCGCCAAGGAGGTCTTCAACACCGGCGCGTCCGCGTTCGGGCTCGCGTCCAGCATGCTCGCGCTCGGCGCGCTCAGCGGCGCCCTGCTGGCCGCCCGCCGGGTCGCCCGGCCGCGGCTGCGGCTGCTGGTGGGGATGGGCGTGCTGTTCGGCGTGCTGGAGATCGTCACCGGCCTGATGCCGACGTACTGGTCGTTCCTGCTGCTGCTGATCCCCACCGGCATCGTGATGATGACGATCACGACGGCGGCCAACGCCACCGTTCAGCTGAGTGTCGCGCCGGAGATGCGCGGCCGGGTGATGGGCCTCTACATGCTCGTGTTCCTCGGGACGAACCCGGTGGGCGCGCCCACGGTCGGCTGGCTCGCCGAGCACCTCGGCGCCCGGACGGCGCTCGTCCTCGGCGGCCTGATCTCCGCCCTGGCCGCGCTCGCCGTCGGTGCGCTGGCCGCCCGCGGGTCGATCCGCCCCACGCTCGCCCGGGTTTCTCGCGCGGCGGTTCACCGTGGCCGGACGAGAAGCGACAAATAGCTACAGAGAGGGTGTAAAGGCGACCGATCGGCGTGACAAGGGGTGCCATCTGCTGAAATGCTTGCCGGGTGGCCCTCCGGACGTTCCCATGAGGCTTTTCGTGGCGCTCGTGCCGCCGCCGGACGTCCTGGACGAGCTGGAGGAGGCCGTCCTCCCGCATCACGACGCGATTCCCGAGCTGAGATGGGTCCGGCGCGAGCTGCTCCACGTCACGCTGACGTTCCTCGGTGAGGTGGACGACCGCACCCTCGACCGGCTCCTTCCCCGGCTGGAACGGGCCGTCGGCCGCCACGAGCGGATGTCGCTGTCGCTGGCGGGCGCGGGCGCGTTCCCCGGCAGCGGCGCGCACGCCCGCGTCCTGTGGACGGGCCTGTTCGGCGACCGCCGCCGCATCGCGCGGCTCGCGGCGTCCACCACCGCCGCCGGGCGCCGCGTCGGGACGCTGCCCGACAAGCACCGCGGCTTCCGCCCCCACCTGACCCTGGCCCGCTCCAGGAAGCCCGTGGACGTGCGGCCCCTCGTGGAGTCGCTGTCGGCGTTCGCGGGCGCCGCGTGGACGGCCGACTCCGTCCACCTGATGCTCAGCCACCTCCCCGGCAAGGACTACAGCCAGGTAAGGTACGAGTCGCTGAAGACGTGGTCGCTGCGTCAGAGTTCGGGTGGCGGGGGTGCGGGCAGGTCCGCGTCCGGCGGCCCCCAGGGGATGCCGTAGCGTTCACAGGCCCGGCGCAGCTCGTCCAGGTCGGGCGGGAACGTGACCTGGCGCAGCACCCGGCCGGACGGCCCCCACACCACGAGGCGCGGCATCCGCTCACGCGCCTCGTCGATGCCGACGCCGCCGATGCGGTCGCGGGGCAGGTCCCACTCGACCCTGCCGCGCCTGGTCACGACCGCGAGCCCCGCGGACGACACGCGCAGCTGTGAACGGTTGCGGTCGTAGAGCCAGTAGCCGGCGAGCCCGATGACGAGCCCCGCGGGCACCGACCAGCTCGCCGTGGCGTTGAAACCGCCCAGTTCTGGGCCGAGCCACACCGCGCCCAGCAGCGCGACGGCCTCGCACAGCAGCACGCTCATCGCGTACGTCCCCGCACGGGATCGGCGGGTCGCGTCCAGCAGCGCGCCCGGCGCGGTCGCCGGGCCGGGCGGCGGCGGGACGGAGAAGGTGAAGTCCTGCTCGCCGGGAGGTTCCGGCCGGCGCGCCGCGCCCTCCTGCCCGGCGCTCTGCGCGGGCAGCGCGGCGGTCGCCGGTTCGGGCTCGGCCACCGGCTCCGGGCCGGTGAGCGTGGACACGGCCGAGTGGAACGCGGCGCTCATGTAGGCGTCGTACTCGGCGTCGTTGACCGGCAGCCCGGCGCGGCGGGCCGAGTCGCGCAGGTCGGTCCGGGAGATCCGCAGCGCCGACAGGGGCGCGGCGAAGAACTCGTCGCCGTCGGTGTCGTACAGCCGGACCCACGCGTGCCCGGCGATGGTCAGCAGCTCGATGGCGCCGATACGGTCCTCGGGCATCTTCAGCACGACGTCCCCGGCGGCGTCGGCCCAGCCGAGCCCGCCGTCGGCGACGACCAGCCGGCCGCCCGGCACCTGCGCGAAGATCTCCGGGAGCCCCTCCAACCCGTACTCGGGACGGCGCGGCGCCCGCGCCCCCGGCGTGATCACCCGGTAGCCGTGGTCGTCGAGGGCGTGCGCGAGCTGGAAGCCGTCGAGTCCGTGCGCGGGCAGCCGGGCGACGAGCTCCAGCCGGTGCCCGAACGCGAGCGCGGCGAGGTCGGCGCGGCGCGGATCGCCGCTCACCGGGTCCAGGCGCAGCCCCGGGCCGACGACGACCGCGGCGACGTCCCCGGCCCGCAGGTCCTGGGTCTCGCGGCGGCGGCCGGGGCGGGTCCGCACCCGCAGCCGCTCCGCCGTGATCGTCCAGCGGATCTGCGCGGCGCGCAGCAGCCGGCGGCGGGCCATGAGGACACCCGCGATCGCGGCGAACACCCAGCAGCCGGCCGCGAGCCTGGCGCCGAACTCGCCGGTGCCGTCCACCGCGATCCGGACGATCATCACGGCGCCGAGCAGGGCGATCAGCGTGCCGAGGAGCACGATCCGGCGGCGGCTCGGCAGCGGCTCCGGGGTGTCCAGCCGGTGCTCCGCGCCGGTCCCGCCCCGGCCCTTCCCCCGGCCGGCGGGCCGGCCGCGCTCATCGGCCCGCGGGCCGGACGGCTCGTGGGCGGCGGCCAGCAGGGCCGCCTCCTGGTCGAGGAGGCGCTTCTCCGCGGCGTGGTCGCGCGGTAGGGCGCTCCCCCCTGGGGCGTCGTCGTCCAGCCCTGGGACGCGCATGGCTTCGTCCAGCGCGGGGTCGAGCATGTCGGTCGCCTCGCCGTCCAGAACGTGGACGGGGATCCCCAGCCGGCGGGCGGTCACGAACACGGCGAGGGGCTCCATCCCCATCGCGGTCATCCCGCCCACCGAGGTACGCCCGAACCGGTGGAACACGGTCAGCACGCCGTCGCCGGTGGTGATGGCCAGCGCGTCGATACGGGACCGCTCGTAGGAGACCATCGTCTGACCGTCCGGCGCGATCCGCTCCAGACCGGCCGCGGACAGCCGCCAGTACGGCCGGGGGCGCCTGCGGCGCACCTCCGGGGCCGCGCCGAGCACCCACGGAACGGCGGCGACGACACCGATCAGCGTCACCCACAGCCACACCGGGCGGATCGGCATCAGCGCCAGCGCCACCGCCAGAAGAGCGAACGGACCGGCGGCGACGGGACGCCAACGGCCACCGGGGCCCGCGAGACCCACCAGCTCATGCTCCACAGTCCGCATCCTCACACGGGTCCCCGCGGGACCGTCGCCTCCTTCCGGCAACTGGACGCCCACCGACACCGACTTCCATCGTGCCGGTCAGGTCGCCCCATCACTCCCGTCACCCGTTTACCTACTACCCCTCTCCCCGCTTGCGGAGCAGCCCGTAACCGACGGCGGCGGCGATGGCCAGCGCCAGGAACAGGCCTGTCCTGGTGTTGGAGGCGTCCTTGCCCTCCTCGCCGGCGTCGCCCGGCGTCCCCGCGTTCTCCGGCGACGGCGCCTGTGCCGGCGCGCGGGAAGGCAGCGCCTCCGCCGGGAGCGGGATCCGGTACACCGGCTGGCTCGTTCCCTCCGACCCCGCCAGGAGGGCCGTGCCGTCGGCGGTGTAGGTCACCGACTCGCCCTGCTTCTGCGCCGGCAGGCCGACCGACGTCAGCGACCTGCCGGGGGAGCCGTCCGGGTTCACCGCGTAGAGGCGGGCGCCGAGGTAGGTCCGGATGACGCAGGTCCGCCCGTCGGGGGAGAACGCGCCGCCGGTCGCGATGGGCGGGGCGCCGGAGACCTCCCGCACGACGTTGAATCCGCGGGTCCGCAGCCGCGCCGGGGCCTCGTACACCTTGCCGCCGAACAGCTTGCTGGCGAGGTAGAGCCGGTTGGTCTTCGGGTTGATCATCAGGGTCTCGGCGTTGCGCGGCCCGTCCGCGTACTTGATCTTGAAGGCGGTGGCGCGGACGGTCTGGCTCCGCAGCCGGGCCGGCTCCGGGATGCGGTACACGGTCACGTACGGCCACGCGCCGCCGAGGTTGTCGCCGATGTCCCCGACGAAGATCGCGGGGCGGCCGCGCTCGTCCTGGCCGACCGCTATGTCCTCCCAGTCGCGGGCGTTCGCGCCGCCGAGGGTCAGCACGGCCCGCACGCTCCCGTCCGGGCCGAGCGCGAAGATCGCCGGGACGTCGCCCGAGTCGTTGTGCGTGTAGACGACGCCCTTGTGGCGCCGGCTGACCGCCAGGCCGCTCGACTCGGTGATCCGCTCGTCCCGGATCGTGAAGGCCACCTGCTCCTCCGCGGACGCGGGGGACGGCAGCCAGACGAACGCCCCCGCCAGGGCCAGCGCTGCACCGGCACGGGCCGCGCGGGACCGGGCACGGCAGGATCGGGCACCGTGGGATCGGGCACCGCGGGATCGGGCGGAACGAAAGGGACACGCACGGCACCGTGACATGGCCTGATCATCCCCGTTCCGCGCCGCGCCGCTCGTCCGCCCCGCGCGATCGGCCTCAGCCCGCGCCATCAGGAGAGCAGCGCACCGAGGACCACGGTCAGCACGAGCGCGGTCAGCACGGTGGGAAGCAGCCATCGGGGCGCGCGGTTCACGCTGCCGAGCTTATTCGGCTCCGTGCCCGGCGCGAACCGCCCGCCCATGATCTGCATCTCATCCAGCATGTGCGGATTGTTCGGGATGGTGCGCTCACCGTTCGCCGCCGACGCGGGACCGGCGTCGGACGTGTTCGTCACGCTGGGCATGCTCGCGGAGGAGCGCGGCACGGACTCGGCGGGGCTGGCCCTCCTCGGCGGCTGGCCCGGCCTCGGCGGCGCGGCCTTCGGCGCCGGGACCGGGTGCGGGGACGGCAGCCGCGTGCTGGCGGGACGCGGCCGCTTCTCGGCCCTCTGGCGGCCGGAGCTCCTCCCCGAGCTGGACCGCGCGCCGGTCGTCCTCGGCCACACCCGCTGGGCCACGCAGGGCTCCCCGGCCCACCCGGCGAACGCCAGCCCGATGGCCGTCCCGGCGGCGGGGGACCGGGGCGCCGCGATCGTGGCCACGCACAACGGCGACATCGACGCGGGCGACCTGCGGTCGCGGCACACGCTGCCGCCCGCGTCCGGGACGACCGACAGCGAGCCCGTCTTCCAGCTCCTCGCCGGCTGCGCCGACGCGTCCGCCGTGACCGGCGTGCTGGAAACCGTGGTCGGGCGCGCCGCGCTGGCCTGGGTCCACCGGAACCGCCCGACAGAGGTGCATCTGGCCCGTGCCGCGCTCAGCCCCCTGACCATCGCCGTCGACACCGAGCAGAACATCTACTGGGCGTCCAACCCGCGCTGGTTCCGGGAGGCGGAGGAGCACACGCGGGTGCGGTTCGCGACCGTCGTCATGCTCCGCGAAGGCACCTACCTCAAGGTCGGCATGGAGCGGCGCCCCGGACGCCGTGACCGGCCCGAAGTGCTGGCCACGGCGACCTTCCTGCCCACGGCCCGCGACACCGACATGGACGACCGCGTCTGGACGGGCTTCACCACCGCCGACGAGCAGTGCGACCGCGCCGGCCTGCGCCACCGCGTCGTGCAGCGCCCAGGGGGCACCGCCCCGGTCCCGACCGCCGCCTGACCGGCCCCGAACTACAGCCGTTCGACGACGTAGTCGACGCAGGCGGTCAGGGCTTCGACGTCGTCGGGGTCGATGGCGGGGAACATGCCGATGCGGAGCTGGTTGCGGCCCAGCTTCCGGTAGGGCTCGGTGTCCACGATGCCGTTGGCGCGCAGGATCTTGGCGACGGCCGCCGCGTCCACGTCGTCGTTGAAGTCGACCGTGCCGACCACCTGGGAACGCTGCGCCGGGTCCACGACGAACGGCGTCGTGTAGGCGGTCTTCTCCGCCCACGTGTAGAGCCGCTGGGACGAGTCGGCCGTCCGGGACGTGGTCCAGTCCAGACCGCCCTGGGCGTTCATCCACTCGACCTGCTCGGCGAAGAGCAGCAGCGTCGCCACGGCGGGGGTGTTGTAGGTCTGGTCCTTGGCGGAGTTGTCCCGGGCGGTCTTCAGGTTGAGGGACTCCGGGACGTGCCGGTCGGACATGGCGATCTCTTCGATCCGCTCCAGCGCCGCCGGGGACGCGAGCGCCACCCAGAGGCCGCCGTCCGCGGCGAAGCACTTCTGCGGCGCGAAGTAGTAGACGTCGGTCTCGGCCACGTCCAGGGGCAGGCCGCCCGCGCCGGAGGTGGCGTCCACCAGCACGAGCCCGTCGCGGGCGGTCGTGCCCGCGGGACGCCGGATCGGCATCGCGACACCGGTCGAGGTCTCGTTGTGCGTGAGGGCGTAGGCGTCCACGTCCTCCTCGGCCGACGCCTCCGGGTGGGACCCGGGCGGGCTCGAGATGACGGTCGGCTCGCCCAGCCACGGCGCGCTCGTGGTGACCTTGGCGAACTTGCTGGAGAACTCGCCGAACGTCAGGTGCTGCGAGCGCTGCCGGACGAGACCGAACGCGGCGGCGTCCCAGAACGCGGTGGTGCCGCCGTTGCCGAGCAGGACCTCGTACCCCTCGGGCAGCGAGAACAGCTGCGCCAGCCCCTCGCGGACCCGTCCGACCAGGGACTTGACCGGCTTCTGCCGGTGCGAGGTCCCCATGTAGGTGGCGCCGGACTCGGCGAGCGCGGCCAACTGCTCGGGACGGACCTTCGACGGGCCGCATCCGAAGCGGCCGTCGGCGGGCTTGAGATCGGCGGGAATGTCGATGTTGGGATCAGCGCTGTCGGTCACTCGCAAAAGGCTACTTCACCCGCCGTGCGGCCCACGCAAGCAGGGTCGCAAGCGCGATTGTGCAAATCCCCGCGATGACCAGCGGCGGGTAGATCCAGTCGTCGCCCCGGGAGCGCGCCGTCAGGGCGGTGCGGACGGAGTCGTAGGCCAGGAACGCCAGGAGCAGCGCGGCGAGCGCGGCGGCGATCCGGCCCGACGCGGCGTTGGTCCGGCGGCGGCGCTCCTCCCGCTCCGCCTCGTAACGCCGCAGCTCCGCGGCCGCATCGGCCTGCCGCGGCCCGGACGTTCCGGCGGGCCGCGGCGCGCCCGCGTCCGCGGCGGGGCCGATGTCGCCTTCGAGTGGTTCGTCCTCCGCAGCAACACCCATGGCGCCAATCATTGCAAAAGGAGCAAGGTGGCTGACTTTCGTCGCCGGTGGCATGTTCAGTGGAAAACTTCGATCCTTTCGGGAAGCCGCGGCGTCGAAGTGCCGAGGAGCCGCGATCGGTGGAGGACGGCGACGGGAAGCGAGGGTAGGCGCATGGCGGGCGATGGCGACCGGACCTTGAGCGAGGATCGGCTGCGCGGGGTGCTCGACCTGTTCGAACGGCTGCGGGAACGGCCGCCGTGGCGATGGCGGGAGCGGCTGCGGCCGCTGCTCCTGCTGCTCGGCCCCGCCCGCGCCACCTCGCACGTCGCCGAACTGCTCAAGTCCCGCTGCGAGGACGAGCGCGCCCCGGTCTCGCACATCGCGGCCGACACCCCGGCCACCGACGTCGCGGGCGTCCTCCGGGAGGCCAAGCGGGAGTTATCGCAGCCCAGCAGCCGCGGCCGGGGAGAGCCGCCGCTGCGCTTCCCGCTGCTGGAGATGGCGCTGTGGCTGCGCGACCTGCGGGACATCCGGCTGGCCGGGGACCGCCCGCCGCCACGCGGCGCCTCGTCCGCCGAGCGGGAGAACCACCGGCTCGTCCGGCGGCTCACGCATCCGCCGGTCGGCGACAACGAGAACGCGCGCCGCCGCGAGCTCAACCGGGTGATCCGCCGGCGCGGCCGGGACGTCCTGCGCGACCTGGAGGAGCGGCCCAGCCGGTCCGCGGCGTTCCTGTCGTTCCTGGAGCAGATCGCCCCGCTCGGCGTCGCGGTCGTCGCGCTGGTCAGCGCCGGGACGGCCGCGGCCATCGACCTGGCCACGGCCGTGTTCGCCGCCGTGGTCGGGCTGGCGTTCGTCGCAGTGCAGATCGTCGCCAGGACGCGCGGCTGGTACGGGGTGCGCCGGTACGGCTGGTTCCTCCGCCAGCCGTACGTCGACCGCGACTCCACCGGCTTCCTCGGCTTCGCGCTGGGCGTGTTCGACCCGCGCCCGGTCGAGCCCGACGACCACGGGGAGCAGCTCGACCTGCTGCTCGTCGCCGCGTTCCTGGAGGACCTGCGCCGCAACTACCGGCGCGACTACCGGCGGGCGGCGTGGGCGCGGGTCCGCTACCCCGTGCTGATCCTGGAGCACCTGCCGGCGGGGCATCCGGGCGTGCCGCTCATCGAGCTGGTCGAGCGGGTCCGCGCCGACAGCCAGGCCGACGAACGGCTCCCCGGTTTCGACCCGCTCGTCGTCGTCGCCGGCGTCGACCCGGCCACGCCCGCCGAGGACGGGCCGTCCGCCCCGTCCGGCAGGAGGCTCGTCGACCGGATCGCGCAGGCGGTGCGCGTGGACATGGCGTCCGGCGAGCCGCAGAGCGTCGTCGCCGCACGCGGCCTCTGGGACCGGTACGCCCGCGAGCAGCGCCGCGTCGGCGCCCTCGGCTCCCGCCGGGAGCTGCGCGTCGACATCGGCCGCGACCCGGGCGGCGACCTGCCGCCCGTCCGGCCCGTGCGGCGCCGCCCCCGGCTCGCGCACCCCGCGCTGCCGTGGATCGCGATGGTCGCGGTCGCGGCGGCGTCCATCACGGTGGTCTCCGTCCAGGTGGCGAGGTACTGCTCGGCGTTCGAGATCGCGAGGACCGACAACGGGGAGTGCGTCGGCATCACCGACGGATCGTTCCGCTTCGGAGAGGACTCCGGGGGCAGGAACAACGACAACCGGCTGAACAAGGTGCTCGACGAGATCCAGACGCTGAACGACCACGTCCTGGAGTCCGGCAAGCCGTACGCGACGGTCGTCTACCTCGGCCCCGTGACCGCCGACCCGTCCATCAAGAACCACCGGATCGACCTGCTCGCCGGGGTCCAGGGCGAGCTGATCGGGCTGGCCATCGCGCAGAAGCGGTTCAACGACTCCGCCGAGGGCGACGACCTGCGGCTGCGGGTGCTGATCGCCAACGCCGGCGCGCGGTTCCGCTACGCGGTGCGGGTCGCCGAACAGATCCGCGAGCGGGCGCTGGCGGACCGCTCCATCGTCGCGGTGATCGGCTTCGAGCAGAGCCGCCGGCAGACCCAGGAGGCGATCAGGCTGCTGGCCAAGTCGGCGCTGCCGCTGGTCGGCACGGCCAACAGCTACGACGGCACGGCCCTGCTCGACGGGGACGCGGGCTACTCGCCCTACTACTTCCGGCTGGCCTCCCCGAACTCGCGGACCGCCCGGCACGCCGCCTACTGGGCGCGCAACGGGCACATCGGCCGGCGGGCGGAGGACGCGGTCGTCATCTACAACGACCAGCCCGACGACCTGTACAGCGAGAACCTCGCCACCAGGTTCGCGGAGGCGTTCGGCGCCCGCAGGGTGCGCATGCGGCCGTACGACAACTCCGGCGAACTCGACAAGGCCGTCCGCGAGGCGTGCCACGACCAGCCCGACATGTTCTACTACGCCGGGCGGTCGGACGAGTTCCGCTCGTTCATCAACGTCCTGGAGCTGTCCTGCCCCAGGAGGCCGCTGGTCATGGCCGACGACGAGATCGCCAAGTACGTCAGCGACAACGCCACCGAGATCGGCCGCAAGAACACGTTCGACCTGTACTTCACGCCGCTCGCGGCCAGGGAGGCGTGGACGTGGCGCTGGATCGGCGACCAGGCGCCGCAGACGTTCTACTCGGACTACGACCCCGCCGTCCGGGAGATGACGGACGAGAACAACCGGGGCCAGCAGCCCTCGATCACCCGCGCCGCCGTCGCCTACGACGCGGCCACCCTCGTCGCGACCGTGGCGAGCAAGGTGTTCTGGCAGGAGCAGGCGCGGCCCTCGGCCGGATCGGTGTTCGCCGCGCTCAACGACCCCGACCACGACGTCCTGCGGAACGGGGCGAGCGGCGTCATCCGCTTCAGCACCCGCGGCACCGGCCACCGGGTCGTCGACAAGCCGGTCCTGCTCGCGACGATCCAGCCGGACGGCACCACGGAGGTCAAGCAGGTCTGCGGCCGCCTCGTCGCCGGCGAGCAGGGCAAAGCCGACTGTCCTTGATCGTTTCGCCGCGGCCTTCGGACGCGATCGCGAGGGTCCGGGTCGCTACAGGGGGCGGGGACCGGCATCCGTCCCCGGCCCTCGTCGTCCGGGAGCCGGACGGGTCCGGCTACCCGGGACGACGTGGGAGTTCAGTGGTGAGGGGCGGGGGGTGAGGGTGTCGGGGTCAGCCCGCGGGCTTCAGGGTCGCCGCTCCGTCCACCTGGTCGATGGAGCGGGTGCCCGGGCCGGTGTACTTGGCGCTTGGGCGGACCAGGCGTCCGGTGCGCTTCTGCTCCAGGATGTGCGCGGCCCATCCGGCGGTGCGACCGCAGGTGAACATCGCGGGCATCATCGCGGTCGGGACCTCGGCGAAGTCGAGGATGACCGCGGCCCAGAACTCCACGTTGGTCTCGATCGGGCGGTCCGGGCGGCGCTCGCGGAGTTCGGCGAGGGCGGCGTCCTCCAGGGCCTTCGCGGCCTCGAAGCGGGGGGCGCCCAGTTCCTTGGCGGTGCGGCGCAGCACGCGGGCGCGCGGGTCCTCGGCGCGGTAGACGCGGTGGCCGAAGCCCATCAGCCGGTCACCGGAGTCGAGGATGTCGGTGACGACCTTCCGGGCGTCGCCGAGCTGCTCGACCTTCTCGATCATCGGCAGGACGCGGGCGGGCGCTCCGCCGTGCAGCGGACCCGACATGGCGCCGATCGCGCCCGACACCGCGGCCGCGACGTCCGCGCCGGTCGAGGCGATCACCCGCGCGGTGAAGGTGGAGGCGTTCATGCCGTGCTCGGCGGCCGAGACCCAGTACGCGTCGATGGCCCGGACGTGCTTCGGGTCGGGCTCACCGCGCCAGCGGACCATGAACCGCTCGGTGATCGTCGTCGCGGCGTTGATCCTGTCCTGCGGGACCATCGGTACGCCGACGCCGCGTGCGGACTGGGCGACGAACGACAGCGCCGTCACCGACACCCGGGCGAGGTCGGCGCGGGCCTCCTCGTCGGAGATGTCGAGCAGCGGGCGCATGCCGTACGCGGGGGCGAGGGTGGGGAGGGCGCTCTGCACGTCCACCCGGACGTCGCCGGAGGTGACCGGGAGGACGTGCGGGTCCGCGGGGGCGAGGCCCGGGTCGAAGCTGTCGTCCACCAGGAGGCCCCAGGCGTCGCCGAAGGAGACGCGGCCGACGAGTTCCTCGATGTCGACGCCCCGGTAGCGGAGGGCGCCGCCCTCCTTGTCCGGTTCGGCGATCTCGGTCTCGAAGGCCACGACCCCCTCGAGACCAGGTTTGAAGTCGGACATGTCGTCCTGCCTTTCGTCCCCAAGAGTGATAAGGCGGTGCCGTGCCATTGAACCCTGTCCGCCTTACTTGCCAGTACCCAGGGGTCAGGTGAGTTGCACAAGTCCCAGGTGAGAGGCTCTGACGCTGTGGATTCCCCAACGCCCGATCCCGCACGGCTCCGAAGATCCTATGAAGGGGGCGAATTGGCGGAGCCTTCGCTCCCCGCCGATCCGCTGGCGCTGTTCGCCGCCTGGTTCGCCGACGTCCACACCTTCGGGCTCGCCGAGCCGAACGCGATGGTGCTCGCCACGGCGTCCGGTGACGGCGTGCCGAGCGCCCGGACGGTCCTGCTCAAGGGGTACGGGCCGCGAGGTTTCCGCTTCTTCACGAACCTGACGTCCGACAAGGGGCGGGACCTGGCGGCGAACCCGCGTGCGGCGCTGGTCTTCCCCTGGCACGCGATGCACCGGCAGGTCCGTGTCGCCGGTCCGGTGGCCGAGCTGACGCGGGACGAGGTCGCCGCCTACTTCCGGACGCGCCCGTACGGGTCGCGGATCGGCGCGTGGGCCAGTGAGCACCAGTCCGGTGTCATCCCCGGACGGGACGGGCTGGAGCACCGCTATGCCGAGCTCGCCGGACGCTGGCCGGACGCGGAGGGGGCCGACGACGTCCCGCTGCCGGACTTCTGGGGCGGCTACCGGGTCGTTCCGGAATCGATCGAGTTCTGGCAGGGGCGGCGGGATCGGCTGCACGATCGGATCCGGTATCTAAGAGCGGTTCCGGGGGGTGTGGGGGGTCGTCCCCCCTCGGGTGAGAGGGCGGTTCCGGGGGG